>JBILLY010000871.1:0-2744 GCA_044375835.1 Opitutaceae bacterium | reverse complement strand
ATGCGCTGCGCCAAAAACGCATTGGCAACCAGCTTCGACAATTCCGACGACCACAGGTTGGTGGTGATGATGCGTTCGCGCGGCACCCAGTGCGCGTAGACCTCCACCAGGGTCTTGATCGCGATCTCTCCGCCCGGCGTCCGCTCGCCGCCGATCAAGACTCGGTCCGGCGACTGCAGATCGGCCATCGCCGTGCCCTCCGCCAGAAACTCGGGATTGGAAAGAACCTCGAATCTGTGTCCGCGGGCATTCGCCGACAGGATCTCTTTGATCGTCTCCGCCGTTTTCACCGGGATCGTCGACTTCTCCACGATTATCTTGGGACCGTTCGCGTGTTCGGCGATCGTCCGCGCCACCGACTCGATGAACCGCAGGTCCGCCGCCCGCCCCGCCCCGACGCCGTAGGTTTTGGTCGGGGTGTTGACCGCCACAAAAATGATGTCCGCGGCCTTGATCCCGCCGACAACGTCGGTCGAGAAATGGAGGTTCTTGCCACGGGTTGCTTTCACGACGTCGTCGAGGCCCGGCTCGTAAATCGGCAATACGTCCGAGTTCCACGCCGCGATCCGCGCGGCGTTCATGTCCACGACGCGAACCTGAATCGCCGGCGCCTTGAGCGCGATCATCGCCATCGTCGGACCACCCACGTAACCGGCACCAATACAGCAAATGTTCATAGAGAACCGCCAAACAATGGCATCACGCCAACGAAACCAAGAATGAAAAAGGGCCGACCCCAAGGTCGGCCCGAATCAAGAGACCGCGCGCGGTCAGGCCGGATTCGGCGAAGGCGCCGCTCCGCCGTGCTCGATCGCACCGGGAGTATCGGACGCTGCGGGCGCCTTTTTCTCCGCCAGTTTGGGCGGCACCTTGCTGAGCGATTCGCGGACGACGGGAGAGGAAATCGCACCCGTGCGCAGGATTTCGAGCACGTGTTTGCCCTCGATGGTCTCGTGTTCGAGCAAGGCCTCAGCCACCTTGTCCAGCGCGGCCCGGTGCTCGTCGATGATCTTCTCCGCGCGGGTATACTGCGTGTTCACGATCTCAAGGACGGCCGCATCGATCCGCCGCGCCGTGTCTTCGCTCACGTGCTGCGAGCGGGTGATGTCGCGGCCGAGAAAAACCGTGTCCTGGTTTTCGTTGAACGAGATTGGGCCGAGTTCGCTCATGCCGTAGTCGCACACCATCGCGCGGGCGATTTTCGTCGCCTGCTTGATGTCGCCGTAGGCCCCGTTGCTGAGGTCGCCGGTCACCAGCTTCTCGGCGATACGACCGCCCATCGCCATCGCGATCTGGTCGAGCATCTTCTTCTTGCCGCGGGTCAGGATGTCTTTGCTCGGGATGAAGGTCGTGCTGCCCAAGCTTTGGCCGCGCGGAATGATCGTCACTTTGTGCACGGGCACCGTGCCGTCATCCAGCACCGCTTGCACGATCGCATGGCCGGCTTCGTGCCACGCCGTGCCCTTCTTCTCCTCGTCGTCCATAACGCGCCGACGCTCACGGCCCCACAGGATCTTGTCGCGCGCGTCGTCGACGTCGATCATCTCGACCTTTTTCTTGTTGCGGCGCGCGGCCAGCAGGGCCGCTTCGTTGAGCAAATTGGCCAACTCGGCGCCGGAGAGTCCGGGTGTCCCGCGCGCGATCACCGCCAAGTCCACGTTCTCCGCCAAGCTCACCTTCTTGGCATGCACGCGGAGAATCTGCTCGCGGCCGACGATATCGGGGAGATCGACGTAGATCTGCCGGTCGAACCGGCCCGGGCGCAGCAACGCGCTGTCGAGCACGTCGGGACGATTCGTCGCGGCGATGATGATCACGCCCTCGGTCGTGTCGAAACCGTCCATCTCGACGAGCAGCGAGTTGAGTGTTTGCTCACGCTCGTCGTTGCCGCCGCCGAGGCCGGCCCCGCGCTGGCGACCGACCGCATCGATTTCGTCGATGAAAATCAGGCACGGCGCACTCTTGCGCCCCTGCTCGAACATATCGCGCACGCGGCTCGCGCCCACGCCCACGAACATCTCCACAAAGTCCGAACCCGAGATGCTGAAAAACGGCACGTCCGCTTCGCCGGCGACGGCTTTGGCGAGCAGCGTTTTACCGGTGCCGGGCGGGCCCACCATCAGAATGCCCTTCGGGATCCGGCCACCCATTTTGGTGAACTTCTTGGGATCCTTCAGAAACTCGACCACCTCGGAGACTTCCTCCTTGGCTTCATCGCAGCCCGCCACGTCGGCAAACATGATCTTGTCTCGGTCGCGGGTGAGCAGCTTGGCCCGGCTCTTCCCGAAACTGAGCGCGCCCCGACCGGCCTGCCGCAGCTGGCGCACAAAGAGGAAATACAGCAAGCCGATGATGATCACGAAGGGGATCACCTGTGCCGCGATCGAGCTGAGGAGCGTCTGCGACGGTTGCTCGGAAAAAATCTTCGTCTTGCCGAGGCGCTCGTGCGTCGCCTCGGTCACGCGGCCGGCCGCCCGGAAATCGCGGAAGGGCGCGTTCGCCTCCTTTTTGCTCTGGCCCACGATCACCATCCAGTCGCGGCCGCCGCTCGGGTCGGAGCGCACCACCGGGACGTTTTTCCCGTCGCGGTTGACGAGGCCCGCCTCCGCCCGGTCCAACACCTCCTGGATCGTCAGGATCTCGGGATTCGAAGCCATCTGGTTCGGGAACCACAGCAGCGCGAAAACCGCCGCCACGAGCACCAGCCAGAACACCAGCATCTTGGGTTGAAACCGGTCGGGCGG
>JBILLY010000654.1:0-3548 GCA_044375835.1 Opitutaceae bacterium | reverse complement strand
ACCGCGATGGTCGAGGCGCTGACGAGCGGCGCGGAGCAGACCGCCGCCGCGGCCTCGCAAGTCTCCTCGGCCAGCCAAGCTTTGGCGTCCGGGGCCAGCGAGCAGGCCGCTTCGCTCGAGGAGACCAGCGCGTCGCTCGAGGAGGTTTCGAGCATGACAAAGCGCAACGCCGAGAATTCGCAGCGGGCCAACGACCTCGCGCGCCAGGCCAACCAGACCGCCGCCGCGGGTGCCGCGGACATGGAATCGATGTCCGCCGCGATGGCCGAGATCAAGACGTCGAGCGACGACATCGCCAAGATCATCAAGACCATCGACGAGATCGCGTTCCAAACCAACATTCTCGCGCTCAACGCCGCGGTCGAGGCCGCCCGCGCCGGGGAGGCCGGCATGGGATTCGCGGTCGTCGCCGACGAAGTGCGCAGCCTCGCGCAACGCAGCGCCGTGGCCGCCAAAGAGACGGCGACCAAAATCGAGACCGCGATCGCCAAGACTTCCCAGGGCGTGCAGCTGACGGAAAAGGTCTCGGCGACGCTGCGCGCGATCGTCGAACAGGCCCGCAAGGTCGACGCGCTGGCCGGCGAGGTCGCCACCGCCTCCAAGGAGCAGCTGCAGGGCATCCAGCAGGTGAACACCGCCGTCGCCGACATCGAGAAGGTCACCCAGACCAACGCCGCCAGCGCCGAGGAGAGCGCCAGCGCCGCCGAGGAAATGAACGCGCAGACCGCGCTGCTCAAGGAAACCGTGGCCGAATTGCTCGCGATGGTGAAGGGCGGCGACGGCCATCACCCCCGCGTCGCGCCCGAGCCGCTGCAGTTTGCCGAAGCGCCGTCGGTCGGTTCGCGCCGACGCGCGCCCGTGCCGGCCAAGAGTGCCGTCGCCTCCCGCGCCAATCGGCTCCACGCGGACGACGAACCTGGCGCCGGACCGATGATCCCGGCCCGCAACGGCAACGCCGGGCTCGACCTGTTCAGGGACGAGCCTTGAGCGCCCCGCCCGGCGCCGGATCGTCCTCGCTCCGGCAACCCGCAGCCCGTCCTCCGTCCGGAGGTGGGCTGCGGCGCATAACGAGCGGCCCGCCGGTGCCTGTCGCCCCCGCGGGGGCGCGGCCGTTCTTGCCAGCGCGGTCGCCGCCCGCACGCTCCGCCCGCGTGATCTACCAGCGGTTCAGCCCCGCCCCCGCACTCGCGAGCGCAGTCGAGTGTTTCTGGTATCTGCGCCGCGATGCCGCGGCGCCGGGCGATCCGGTGGAGCGCATCGCGCCCGACGGCTGCTGCGAATTGATCTTCAATTTCGGCGACGCCGTCCGCGCGCCCGACCCGGCGGGCCGCTGGGAAACGCAGCCGACCGCGATGCTGGTCGGGCAGATTTCGCGTTGCCTCGAACTCGTGCCGGGCGGCGCGATCGAAATGCTGGGCGTGCGGTTCCGGCCCGCCGGCGTGGCCGCGTTCTGGCCCCTCGCGTTGAACGAGCTGACCAACGGCCATGCTTCGCTCGATGCCCTCGACGGTCCGTGGCGCGACCTTGAGGCGCGGATGCACGACGCCCGGACGACCGCCGCGCGTCTGGCGCTGCTCGAACGCACGCTGCTGGCCCGGCGGCGGCCGGGCGGGCGCGACCGACTGGGCGCCGCGGTCGACCGCTTGCGGGCCACCGGCGGCACCGCCCGCATCGGCGACCTCGCGGCGGCGCTCAACGTGAGCCCGCGCCAGCTGGAGCGCGACTTCACCCGCGGCGTCGGCCTGTCGCCGAAACAGCTCGCGCGCATCTTCCGTTGCCAGGCGGTGCTGCGCGCCGTGCAGCGCGGCGACCACCGCTGGGCGGACGTCGCGCAGGCCTGCGGTTATTTCGACCAAGCGCACCTCGTGAACGAATTCCGCCTCCTCACCGGCGCCACGCCGGAGGCCTATCTCCGCGCGGCGACGACGCTCGGCACCGTCTTTGCGGGTTGAAACGCGGGCGTGTCGCATTTCTCCAATCCGCCCGGCGCCGCGTCGGGTAGGCTGGCCCCGTCGATTCCCATCCTATGCCTTCCATCCAAGTGCTCTCCCTCTACGTCCCGGACTTGCCGTCGGCGGTGTCCTTTTACCGCGATGTCCTCGGCTTCGCGGTCGAGGCCGAATACGGCCCGGAAATCGTGCAACTGAAACACGACGGCCTCGCCGTGATCCTCGCTGCCTGCGCCACCGCCACGCGTCCGGCCTATCCCACGGCGGCGCAGGCGGTGCCCGGGCTTGCCGTCGCCGATGCGGCGGCGGAACTCACCCGGCTGCGGGGACGCGGGGCGGACCTGGTGTTCGACGCCGTGCAACCGTTTCCCATGGGCGTCTTCATCGCGGTGCGGGATCCCGGCGGCAACGTCATCGAGCTGCTGCAGTTCAACGCCTGAGGCCCGTCGGGCGGCCGTCGCGGTCCGCCCGTTCGCCGACCGCGGGAAACCCGGCGCCCGGGCTTGCATGTGCCGGAGGCGTCTGACTTGGTGGCGCGGCTTCGTTGCTCCACCATGGTTTTCACCCCGAGAAACCTTGTCCTGTTGCTGGCGGGGGCCGCGGCTTGGCTCAGCGCCGCCGCGGCGCGCGATTATCGCCTCACGGTCGCACCGGCCGCCGCGGATCGCGCCGCGCAGGTGGTGCGCTTCACGTTGCCGGCCGACGTCCCGCGACCGGCGACCCTGCGCGACGACCAGGGGCCGGTGCCGCTGCAGCTCGGAGCCGACGGCACGGCGACGTTTATCGTGGACCGGCAGCCGGCGGGGCAGGCGCGCACGTATCTTCTCACCGGCGGCACCGCGGCGGCGGACGGCGGTGTGACGGTGAAGCGCGAGTCGGGCCGGCTGCACGTCGCGCTCGGCGGCGCGCCGGCCTTCGACTACCAGATGGACAAGGAGGCCCTGCCGCGGCCGGACATCGCGCCGGAATACAAACGCGCCGGCTACCTGCACCCGATTTACACCGCCGCGGGCGTCGTCGTGAGCGACGACTACCCGAAACAGCACGTGCACCACCACGGCATCTGGACGCCCTGGACCAAGACGAGTTTCCAGGGCCGGACGCCGGATTTCTGGAACATGGGGGCGAAGACCGGCACGGTGGAATTTGTCGCGGTCGACCGCACCTGGGAGGGGCCGGTGCACGGCGGGTTCACGGCGCGGCACCGCTTTGTCGACCTCTCGGCGCCGCAGCCCGTGACGGCGTTGCACGAGACATGGGAGGTGACGGCGTATCGCGTGCCGGGGGCGATCCGGGTCTTCGATCTGGTGCTGACGCAGACCTGCGCCACGGATGACCCGCTCATTCTGCCGACGTATCACTACGGCGGCTTCGGCTTCCGCGGGCGCGGCGAGTGGTTTGGCGCGCCCAACGCGTTTTTCCTCACATCCGAAGGGGAAACGGACCGCGTGAAGGCGAACCTCCAGCGCATGCGCTGGGTGCACCTTTGGGGCCAGCTCGAGAGCGGACCGGCCGGACTCGCCGTGCTCGGTCATCCGGACAATTTCCGCGCGCCACAGCCGGTGCGCGTGCATCCGCGCGAGCCCTACGTGTCGTTCA
>JBILLY010000033.1:0-14437 GCA_044375835.1 Opitutaceae bacterium | reverse complement strand
CGGATCGCGGCGCGGGCGCAGCCGCGGCGCCATCGAGCGCCAGGTTGAGTTCGAGCACGTTCACCCGCGCCGGCGCCAGCCCGCCGCCCCTCGTGTGGCGCGCGATCAACGCCTCCACCTGTGCCACCGGCAGCGCCCGCGCCGCCGCCACGCGCGCCGCCTGCCACCGCGCGGCCGCCGGCGGGAGATCCGGATCGAGCCCGCTGCCGCTCGCCGTGAGCAACTCCGCCGGCACCGCCCCGCCGCCGTGCGCCGCCCGCCGCTCCGCGATCGAAGCCGCCAGCTTCGCGCTGGTCCACGCCGCGCTGCTCGCCCCCGACGCCACCGTCGCGTAGTCCGCCGCCGAGGGACGCGGCCAGAAACAGCCCGGCGCGGTCGTCGCCTGCGCGAGCAACCGCGACCCCACCAGCCGGCCGTCGCGCACGACCAGCGAGCCCTCGGCCTCGGCCCGGAACGCGACGCGCCCGACCGACCAGACGGCCAGCGGATACAGCAACCCGGTCAGCACGGTGAGCGCGGCGAGCAGCCGGAAGGATTGGACGAGGGTGTTCATGGCAGGAAAGGGGGAAAACTCCGGGCGCCGCGCGGCTCACACCAGCCGCGTCGCCACCAGCACGACGTCGATGACTTTGATGCCGACGAATGGCGCGACCACGCCGCCGACGCCGTAGATCCAGAGGTTGCGGCGCAGCAGCTCCGCCGCGCTCGCGGGCCGATACGCCACGCCGCGCAGCGCGAGCGGCACCAGCGCGATGATGACGAGGGCGTTGAAGATCACCGCGCTGAGCATCGCACTCTGCGGCGAAGCGAGGCCCATGATGTTCAGCACCGCCAGCGGCCCCGCGCCGCCGCCCGTCGCATATAGCCCGGCGAACATCGCCGGGATGATCGCGAAATACTTCGCGACGTCGTTGGCCAGCGAGAACGTCGTCAGCGCGCCGCGGGTCATGAGCAGCTGTTTCCCGATCTCGACGATCTCGATCAGCTTCGTCGGGTTGCTGTCGAGGTCGACCATGTTGCCCGCCTCGCGCGCCGCCTGCGTGCCGGTGTTCATCGCCACGCCGACATCGGCCTGCGCCAGCGCCGGCGCGTCGTTGGTGCCGTCGCCGGTCATGGCGACGAGGTGCCCGCGCGCCTGCTCGTCGCGGATGCGCTGCAACTTCATCTCCGGCGTCGCCTGCGCGAGGAAATCGTCCACGCCCGCCTCGGCCGCGATCGCCGCCGCCGTGAGCGGGTTGTCGCCCGTGATCATCACCGTGCGGATGCCCATGCGGCGCAGTTCGGCGAGGCGCTCCTTGATGCCGCCCTTGACCACGTCCTTCAGCGCGACGACGCCGAGCACGCGCGCCTCGCGCGCCACCACGAGCGGCGTCCCGCCCGCCCGCGCCACGCGCTCGGCCGCCGCGTCGACCTCGGCCGGCCAGGCTCCGCCGGCAGCCTCCACCCAAGCGCGCACGCTCGCCGCCGCGCCTTTGCGGATGCGCCCGTCGGCCAGATCGACGCCGCTCATCCGCGTCTGCGCCGTGAAGGCCACGAACCGCGCGTGCGGCTCGGCCAGCTCGCGCGCGCGCAGCCCGAATTTCTCCTTCGCCAGCACCACGATGCTCCGCCCCTCCGGCGTCTCGTCGGCCAGCGAGGCCAGCTGCGCCGCCGCCGCGAGGTCCGGCGCGGCCACGCCCGGCGCGGGCAGAAACTCCGCCGCCTGCCGGTTGCCGAGCGTGATCGTGCCGGTCTTGTCGAGCAGCAGCACGTCGATGTCGCCCGCCGCCTCGACCGCGCGCCCCGAGGTCGCGATCACGTTGCGGCGGATCAACCGGTCGATGCCGCTGATGCCGATCGCGCTGAGCAGGCCGCCGATCGTCGTCGGGATCAGGCACACGAACAGCGCGACCAGCACGGGCAGCGACACGTCGACTGCGTCCGGTTGCCCCGCCTGCTCCGCCGCGAACCGCGCGAAGACCGGCAACGTCGCCACCACGCCCGCGAAGACCGCCGTCATCGCCGCGAGCAAGATGCCGAGCGCGATCTCGTTCGGCGTGCGCTGGCGCGAGGCGCCTTCGACGAGGCCGATCATCCGGTCGAGAAACCCGCCGCCGGGCTCCACGGTCACGCGGACGACCACGCGGTCGCTGAGCACGCGCGTGCCGCCGGTCACCGCGCTGCGGTCGCCGCCGCTCTCGCGGATCACCGGCGCGGATTCGCCCGTGATCGCCGATTCGTCGACGCTCGCGATGCCGTCGACGACCTCGCCGTCGGCCGGGATCAGGTAGCCGCTCGCGCAGACCACGAGGTCGCCCGGCCGCAGCTCCGTCGCCGCCACGCGCTCCTCGGCGTCGCCGCGCAGCCGGCGCGCGAAGGCCTGCGCGCGCGTGCGCTTGAGCGCGTCGGCCTGCGCCCGGCCGCGGCCCTCGGCGATCGCCTCCGCGAAGTTCGCGAACAGCACCGTGAACCAGAGCCAGAGCGCGAGCTGCACCGTGAACCGGTCCGCCCGGCCCGCCGCGAGCTCGCGCGCGACGACCGCCGTGACCGCGACCGCACCGACCGCGGTGAGCAGAATCACGGGATTCCGCCGGAGCGCACGCGGATCGAGTTTGCGCAGCGCATCGAGCGCCGCGCGGCGGAGGAGGGACGCGTTCCAGGGATTGGCCGTGGGTTTCATGACGGGGATCTCAGAGCGTTTTCCCCGCGGCGAGGCACAGGTGCTCCAGCACCGGGCCGAGCGTGAGCACCGGGAAATAGGTGAGCGCGGCGACGAGCACGATCACGCCCGCGAGCAACGCGGCGAAGAGAGGGCCGTCCGTCGGGAAGGTGCCGCCCGAGGGCGGCACGGTTTTCTTCGCGGCGAGGCCGCCCGCGAGCGCGAGCATCGGCACCAGCACCGCGAAGCGCCCGACCAGCATCGCGAGTGCGCCGCCCCAGGTGTAGAGGTCGCCGGTCGCGGTGAGGCTCGCGAACGCCGAGCCGTTGTTGTTGGCCATCGAGCCCCAGGCGTAGAGCACCTCGGTCAACGCGTGCGGCCCGGCGCTGCCCACCGCCGCGCGCCCGGCCTCGGTCGCCAGCGCCGCGGCCGCGCCCAGCAGCGTCGCGGCGCAGGGCGCAAGCACGGCGACGGCCGCGAGCCGCACCTCCGCCGCCTCGATCTTCTTCCCGAGATACTCCGGCGTGCGGCCGACCATCAGGCCGGCGAGAAACACCGCCAGCACGATCATCGCCACCATGCCGTAGAGCCCGGAGCCCGCACCGCCGAAGACGATCTCGCCGAGCAGCATGTTCAGCAGGGCGACACCGCCGGCGAGCGGCGAGAGCGAGCCGTGCATGGCGTTCACGGAGCCGTTGGACGCCGCCGTCGTGGCCGTCGCCCAGAGCACGCTCGGCGTCGGGCCGAAGCGCACCTCCTTGCCCTCCGCCGCGAGCGTCGCCGCCCCCGGCGCGGCGTATTCGCTCCACAACGACAGCCCGAGCCCCGCCGCGAAGAACGCCGCCATCACGCCCCACACGACCCACGCATGGCGCCGCGCACCGGTGAGCAGTCCGTAGGCGTGCACGCCCGCCGCCGGCAGCAGCAGCAGCGCCAGCGCCTGCAGCGCGTTCGTGAGCGGCGTGGGATTCTCGAAGGGGTGCGCCGAGTTTTGCCCGAAAAAACCGCCGCCGTTGGTGCCGAGCTGCTTGATCGCGATCTGCGCCGCCGCCGGCCCCAGCGGGATGACCTGCTCCGTGCCCGCGAGCGTCGTCGCCCGCGCATACGGCGCAAACGACATCACCGTGCCCTGCGCCACCAGCACCACCGCGAGCACAAACGAGAGCGGCAGCAGCACGTAGACCGTCACCCGCACGAGATCGGCCCAGAAGTTCCCGAGCCCCGCCGCCGAGTTCCGCGCGAAGCCCCGCGCCACCGCCGCCAACACCGCCAGGCCCGTCGCCGCGCTGAGGAAATTCTGCACGCCCAGCCCGAGCATCTGCGTGAGGTAGCTCAGCGTCGCTTCGCCCGCGTAGGCCTGCCAGTTCGTGTTGGTGACGAACGACACCGCGGTGTTCACCGCCACGCCGAGCGGCACCGCGCCCAGCCCCGCCGGATTCAGCGGCAGGTGCGCCTGCGCCAACTGCAACCCGAGCAGCCCCACAAAGCCCGCCGCGTGCAGCGCCACCAGCGCCCCCGCATACGCGCGCCACGCCATCTCCGCGCCGGCATCGACGCCGCCGACCCGATAGATCGCGCGCTCGACCGGCCCGAGCCACGCCAGCGCGCGCGGCGGGCGGCCCTGCAGCACGCGGGCCAGCCAGGTGCCGCACAGCGGCGTGCCCACGGCGAGCGCAGCGAAGTAGAGCGCGACGTAGGCGAAGTCGGCGGAGTGCATGGCGCCATCCTATCTTTCCCGCCGCCGCCCGCCCAGTTAAGGGGTCCCCGCCGCGCGCTAAGAAAACGCTAACGCCCCGCGGTGCCTTCCCACCCTCCGGCGCGCCGCCACATGGGCCTAGCCGCCGCCCCCGTGCATCCCTGCCGCGGGTGCGTTCCGCGCGCGACCCGCGGATTTGCCAACTGGCGACTTGGAAACCGCCCCCCGCTCCCCAACCTCCCGGCTCCCCGCCCACCGCGCCCCATGCTCGCCCGTCTTGCCCGGTTCTCCCTCGTCGCATCGTCCTGTTGCACGCTCGTCGGCGCGGCCGCGACCGCGCCGACTCCGGCGCCGGCCGCAGCCACCTCGCCCGCGCCCGCCACGACGACGGCTCCCGGCAAACCGCAGGAAATCTGCGTCGCCCCGATCGGCGCCGGTCAACCCGTAGCCGGCCCGCGGCTTCACACCGATGCGCGCATCTACGACTTCGGCGTGGTGCAGCGCGGCGCGGTGCTGAAACACGTGTTCGAACTCTTCAACTACGGCACCGCGCCGCTCTTGATCTCGGACGTGCAGCCCGCCTGCGGCTGCACCACCGCCGGCGAATGGACGCGCACCATCCCGCCCGGCGGCCGCGGCACGATTCCCGTGCGTTTCGAGACCGCGCAGTTCGCCGGCCCGATCTCGAAACTCATCACCGTCGTCAGCAACGACCCCGTCACCCCGCAGGGCACGCTCGAGATCAAGGGCACCATCCGCACGCCCGTCTCGCTGTCGGCGCCGGTCGCGGTTTTTCCCGCCGTCACCGATCCCACGCGCCCCCTCAGCCGCACCGTGACCGTGAAACACGAACTCGATGGCGCTCTGCGCGTGGAACTCCTCCCGGCCGAGACGCGCGCCTTCGCCGCCGCGCTCAAAGAAACCGTCCCCGGCCGCGAGTTCGAACTCGTGCTCACCACCGTGCCGCCCCTCGGCAGCGGCACCCACAACGCCCGTTTCGAACTCAAAACCTCCAACCCCGACATGCCCGTCGTCGCCGTGCAGGCCGTCGTCACGGTGCTGCCCGCCGTGCAGGTCGCCCCGACCGAGGTGCAGTTGCCCGCCGCCGTCCTCGCCGCGCCGGAGAAACGCTACGTCGTCGTGCTCAACCACCGCGGCGGCGATCTCGCCGTCTCCGACCTCGCGCTCGACGCCCCCGGCGTTGCCATCTCGCCCCAGCGCAGCCCCGACGGCCGCCAGACCACCGTCACGCTCACGTTTCCCGCCGGCTTCGACGCCCACCTCCGCGGCGCCCTGCGTTTCCGTGGCAAAACCAACCACGCCTCCGCGCCCGAGTTCTCCGTGCCCGTCGTGGTCGGCGCGCGCTGACGCCCCGGAGCCGAACCCGGCGATGACCGCGCCCCGCCCGCCCGGCGTCCTCCGCCAAGCCGCTGTCGCCGCCGCGCTGGCCGTCGCCGTCGGCCTGGCCGCCAACGCCCTCTCGCCGCGCGGCCTCGACCTGCGCCGCAACTATTTTCCGGATACGCCGGCGCCCGCGGCCCCGGCCGCCTCCGCCGCCGCGCCGCGCACCCCGCGCGGCGTGCCGCTCATCGACCGCGCGCGCGCCGAGGCGCTCTTCCGCGATCCGCGGCGCGAGCAGGGCCTCGTGCTCTTCCTCGACGCGCGCGGCGACGCCGCGTTCGCCGCCGGCCGCCTCCCGGGCGCGCGGCAGTTCGACCGCTACCACCTCGACCGCCACGTCGCCGCCGTGCTCGGCGCCGCCGCGCTCGCGCAGGAGATCGTGGTCTACTGCCACGGCGGCGACTGCGAGGACAGCGACCTCGCCGCGGCCGACCTCGTCCAACTCGGCGTGCCGGCGGAGAAGCTCGCGATCTACGCCGGCGGCTTCGCCGAGTGGCGCCAACACAACCTCCCGGTCATTGCCGGCGCGCCATGAGCCTGCGCTCCTTCCTCGCCCGCGGCCACGCGTCCCTCGCCGCCCGTCTCGTCCTCGGCGCCGTATTCCTCTGGCTCGGCGCCGCCAAAGCCCTCGATCCGGCCGCCTTCCTGAAACTCGTCCGGCAGTTCGACCTGCTGGCCTCGCCGCTCGCGCTCAATCTCGTCGGCGCCCTGCTTCCGTGGAGCGAGATCGTCTTCGGCCTGCTGCTCCTCGCCGGCGTGCTCGCGCGCGGCGCCGCGCTCGCCGCGTTTCTCCTGCTCGTCGCCTTCACCGGCGCCATCGCGGCGCGGGCCGTCGCGTTGCACGGCGCGACCGGCGCCGCGTTCTGCAGCCTGCGCTTCGACTGCGGCTGCGGCACGGGCGAGGTCTACGTCTGCGCCAAGCTCGCCGAAAACTCCGCCCTCGCCGCCCTCGCGCTCGTCGTGCTGCTCGCGCCCGCGCATCCGTTTCCTTTCCGCGCGCCGCGCTGAACGCCCCGCGCCGGGACGAACACCGGCTGCCCGCCCCCGGCCGCCCGCGGACCGACGCAGGGAGGCGAACCGCGCCCGGCGCACGTGTTTTTCCCGCCACGCGGCCCGGCGGGGCGCGGACGGCAGCACCCGTCGACGGCGCGCGGTGGCGCGGTCCCGACGCTCGCTTGCCGGAGTCGGCTCAGGGCTGCGGCACCGTCGGCGCGGGCGGCGCCGCCTCGCGCGCGATCTGCGCCCCGGCCGCGCGCCACGCCGGATTCGCCGTCGTGCTCAGCCACGCGTCGACCGCCCCGGGCCGGCTCGCGGCGAGGCCGCCCGTCACGCCGCGAAACATCTCCTCGCCGACCACCGCCGCACCGGCGCCGTTGACCCACGTCGCCGCGGCCGCGGGATCGACCTCGGCCCATTTGCGCAAGGTGGTCTGCAGGGCCGCCGCGCGCGCCGCTTCGTCGCGCAGCCCCGCCGCCCACTGCGTCGCGCCCTGCGCCTCCTGGTTCGACCACGAGCGCGCGATCGCCACCTCGCCGCCGCTCCGCAGCGCCGCATCGCCGAGCCGCGCCGTCCACTCGGCCGCGCCCTTCAGATCGTCCGCCGCCCACTGGAACACCGCGTAGCCCAGCGCCTCGTCGCGGCCCGCGCCCGGCGGAAACTGCAGCGCCCACGCCACCGCTTGCCGCGGATCGCGCACCGCCATGAGTTTCGCCATCTTCACCAGCAACGGCTCCCGCAACGCGGTGTCCTCGAGCGCCACGGCCCACGCGTAGGCCGCCGCCGCATCCGTCTGCGTCCAGGCCCACGTCACGCCTTCGAGCGCACCGAGCCGCGCAGCGGGATCGGCCAACGCCGCCGCCCAGACGCGCGCCGCGGCGACGTCGCGCTCCGCCCATTTCATCCCGGCGACCTGATACGCGCTCTCGCGCAACGCCGTCTCGCGCAGGTCCGCCAGCCAACCGGTCGCGCGCATGGGATCGTCGGCCACCGCCGCCTCGACGATCGCCCGCACGAAGCCGTGCCGGTCGCGGAACTCGCCGAGCTGCGCGAGCAGATCGTGCGCCCACGCGAGGTCGCCGCGGGCCAGGCGCGCACCGGTCTCGGCGAGCAACAACGCGCGCTCGCCCGCCGCCAGGGTGCGCCCGGCGTGCGCGAGGAGCGCGCGCAACTCCGCGCGGTCGGCCGGCGTGCGGAAGGTGTTTCGCGCCAGCACGCGGCGAAAATCCGCCAACCCCGCGGGCGCCGGTGCCGCGGCGGCCGCGCTCTCCGGCGCCGCGCGCGCCACATCCGCCCGCCCCGCGGTCACCGCGGGGGCCGCGGCCGGACCGCTCCGGGCGCCCGCGACGGATTCAACCTCGGTCGCAGTCGGCGCGGGGTCGCGCCGCGTGAACCAAAGGGCGACGGCGACGGCCGCGGCGGCGGCGAGCACCAGCGCGGGCAGTGGCGGACGAGGTGACATGCGGGAAAAACGATGGCGACGACGCGGGACCGGGCCAGCCCCAACACCGCGCGCGCCGCCCCGGCACAAAAACGGCCGGCCCTCGCGGGCCGGCCGGAAGTCATGCCGCGCGGTGGCGCGGGGCGCTTACTTCGTCAGCGTGGGATTGACCACGTGCACGACGTAGGTCGCGGTGCCGGTGTTGCCGCACTCGTCGGTCGACGAGCCGTAGATCGTCCAGATCGTGCCGACGCCGCCGGAGGTCGTGATGGTGACCTTGTTGCCGGAGACCGAGTGCCGGTAGGGCTCGGTGAGCGGGATGATCTTCCCGGCGCCGTTCACGCGGTGCGCGGTGACATTGGTGATCGTCGGCGTGCTGCCGCCGCCCACGTCGGAGCTGCTGATCGTGAAGGTCACGGGGCGCTCGTTCGGCGAGATGTTGCGCACATCGGCGGCGAGCACGGGCTTCGTCGTGTCGACGATCGTGAAGGTCGCGACGGAGGTGGAGATGTTGCCGCTCTCGTCGGTGGCGACGAAGGTGACGGTCGCGGTGCCGGTGGCGCCGCAGCCGTCGGAGAGGGCGGCGAAGTTGTGCGACCAGCGGACGGCGCCGCAGACATCGGTCGCGGTCGCGCCGCCGTTGGCGGCGAGCCAGGCCGCGAGGGCGGCGGTGTTGCCCGCGCCGTCGGTCTCGACGACCTTGTTGGCGGCGGCATTGACGATCGTCGGCGGCGTGGTGTCGACGATGGCGAAGGTGGCGGTCGTGGACGCCGAGTTGCCGCAGGCGTCGGTCGCGGTGAACGTCACCGCGGCGGAGCCGGTCGCACCGGGGCCGTCGGAGAGCGCGGAGAAGTTGTTCGTCCACGTGACCGGGCCGCCGGCGTCGGTCGCGGTGGCGCCGCCGTTGGCGGCAAGCCACGCGGCGAGCGCGGCGGTGTTGCCGGCGCCGTCGCACTGCACGGTGCGGTTCGAGGCGGCGACGACGGTCGGGGCCGTGGTGTCGACGATGGTGAAGGTCGCGGTCGTGGCGGCGGCGTTGCCGCAGGCATCGGTCGCGGTGAAGGTCACCGTCGCGGCGCCGGTGGCGCCGCAGAGGTCGGAGAGCGCGGAGAAGTTGTTGCTCCAGGTGACGGTGCCGCAGGCATCGGTGGCGGAGGCGCCGCCGTTGGCCGCGAGCCAGGCGGAGAGCGCGGCGAGGTTGCCGGCGCCGTCGCTGCTCACGGTCTGGCCGGAGGCGACGGTGACGGCCGGGGCGACGGTGTCGCGCACGGTGATGACCGCGGAAGTCGATGAGGCGTTGCCGGACTCGTCGACGGCGACGAAGGTCACCGTGACGGTGCCGGTGCCGCCGCAGCCGCCGGCGGGGGCGACGTAGTTGTTGCTCCACGACACGGCGCCGCAGGCGTCGGAGGCGACGGCGCCGCCGTTGGCGGCGAGCCAGGCGGAGACGGTCGCGGCCGTGGCCGGGCCGCACTCGACCGTCAGCGCGGCCGCGGGCGTGTGGATCGAGGGCGGCTTGTTGTCGATGACGCTGAAGGTCGCGGTCGTGCTGGCGACGTTGCCGCCGCTGTCGGTGACGGTGAAGGTCACGGTGGCGAAGCCGGTGTTGCCGGGACCGTCGGAGAGCGAGGTGAAGTTGTTCGTCCAGACGAGCGTCGTGCCGCCGCAGTTGTCGGTGGCGACCGCGCCGCCGCGGCCGGAGAGCCAGGTGTTGAGGGCGAGCACGGGGTCGTTGCCGCAGAAGACGGTGGCGTTGGCCGCGGCCGTCGCGATGACCGGCGCCTGGGCGTCACGCACGGTGACGCGGAAGGTGCGGCTGGCGGTGAGGCCGGCGGCATCGGTCGCGGTGGCGGTCACGACGGTCTCGCCGAGGCCGAAGACGGAGCCGGGGGCGTGCGAGTAGCTGACGGAGACGCCGGCGCAGTTGTCGGTGGCCGTGGCGGAGAACGCCGCGATCGCGGTGCAGGCGCCGGGCGCGGTGTTGAGCACGAGATCGGCCGGGACGGAGAGCGTCGGCGGCTGCGTGTCGACGACGGTGACGGTGAACGAGCGCACGGCTTGGTTGCCGGAGCCATCGACCGCAGTGAGCGTTACGGTGGTGGTGCCGATCGGGAACGTCGACCCGGAGGCGTGCGACGCGGAGATCGTCGCCGTGGAGCAGTTGTCCGTGGCCGAGGCCGAATAGGCAAACACCGCGCCGCACTGGCCGGCGGCGGCGTTGATGGTCGCCGAGGAGGGGAAGGTGGCGAAGGTCGGCGGCGTCGTGTCGTTCACGAAGACCGTGACGTTGAACGTCTTGACCGAGACCTTGCCGGTATTGTCGGTCGCCGTGACCGTCACGGGCGTGGTGCCGACCGGGAAGAAGGAGCCCGAGGCGTGGCTGTAGGTGACGACCGGATTGGCGTCGCAATCGTCGGTGACGCCGGCGGTGAAGGTGACGTTGGTGCCGTTGCAGCCGCCGCCGACGGTGACGTTCGGCGCGGTGATCACGGGGGCGCCCTGGTCGGTGAAGGTCTGCCCCGCGATCGTCTGCGGGTAGAGATTGGAGGTTTCCTCGGTGAAAACGACCGAGTTGCCTTGGTTGACCGTGATGCTGATCGGCTGGTTGCAGGAGCCGGGTGCGAAATCCCAATAGCCCCAGTCGTTGTAAGCATTGGCGCTGGTGCCGCGGGAGAGAATCGTGATCGGACCGGTCAGACCCGGAAGCGCCGAGGCCGCGGTGTTGTTGACCGTGCCGGAGACATTGACGTTGAAGGTATTGGTGCCCGACGCGGTGGTGACGGTGACGTTGATGTTGTCGCTCGCGCCGAGGTTGGCCTTCTGCAGATCGCCGTGCCAGTGCTCGATGTAGATGCGGACGAAGCCGGTCGGCGTGATGCCGTAGCCAACCTGGACGCCATGGGCGAGGGCGCGCTGGGCGGCGCCGAGCAAGCAAAGCGCGCCTGCAGCCAGGGCGCCGGATCTGAGTATTCCTGATAGGATCTTCATGGGTATGTTCTCGATGTAACCGGGTATTTTTCTCCGCCCGGACGTAGTAGGGCTTCGGATACAGCGGGCGTCTCCGTCAACCGCAATCGCCTGATTCCCAGCAAACTTGCGAAATAAAGCGGACGGGCCCACCGCGCTCCGGTCCCAACAGGCCTAGCGGCGAACCATGCGGCTCCGCGGGCCCTAGGCGCATCCGCACCGGCCGGCTTTTCCGGGTCTCCGCCTCCCACCCGACGGATCGGTTGCGCGCGCGCCGCACGCTGCCGGAGCCGGCGGCACCCGACACCACGATGCAGACACCCGGCACCTCGGCTGACAGAGAAAAGGTGCTCTCCTACCTCGCCGCGCCCGATCGCCGTCGGGCACAAGGGCCCGGCGAGGCAGGGCCGCGGAGTTTCGGGCTCGGCCACACGGCGTCCGAACCGCGCCGCGGCGGCAGGCGACGGCGTCGGCGGGCGACGCGAACGCTCAGCCCGAAGCCCGCCGATTGAATATCGGTCTCGGAGCGATGGTGCGGAGCCAAGGCGCCCAAGCTCGCCAAGCCTGCGCGGTTGCACCGCCAAACAGACTCCCGGCTACCGGCTCCCCCAGCTCGACGCGCAGCCGAATCTCTCCGCCTCAGTTGCTCCAGTAAACCACCCGGCCGCACTGGTCGCAGGTCGGCAGGCTCAGCGCCGGGTCGGTGCCCTTGCCGCGCGCGGCGGACTCGACCTCGCTGGAGACCTTGAGGTGGCAACCGCCGCACTTGCCGCCGTTGAGCGCCACCACGACCGGCATGTTGCGGGTCGCGATGCGGTCGTAGATCCGGAGCTTGAGCGGCTCGACCTTGGCGCGCTCGCCGGCGACTTCGCCCTGCGCCTGTTTCAACTCGGCCGAGAGGCTCGCTTCCCGCTCGCGCAGCGTCCGGATGCGGCCTTCGTGGCCGGCGATGTTGGCCTTCAGCTCGGCCTCCGCGGCGGCAAACTTCTTCTTCGCCTCGTCGATCGCATACATGATCTCGAGTTCCTTGCCCTCAAATTCACCGATCTGCGCCGTGGTCGTCTCGATCTCGTGTCCCAGCGCCTGATACTCGTCGTTCTTCTTCACCATCGACTGCTGGGTCTTGTATTTCGCCAGCTTGGCCTCGGCCGAACCGATCTCGATCTCCAGCGCCTTCTTTTTGGTCTCCAGCTCCCGCAATTCGTTGCGGGCCAGATCGATCGCCGCCTTCTCGGCCGCGATCTTCTGGTCCACCCGCGCCACGTCGCCGGGCAGCGCCTTCAATTGCCCCTCCAGCGCCAAGCGCTTCTGGTCGCGATCTTGCAGGATAAGCAGGGCTTGGATCACCGGGGTAAGCATGGCGCGTGCGACGATGCCGCCGACCCCGGACCGGTCAAACGAATCTCCGGCCGCGCCCCCGCCGCCGTCCTCGCCCGGCCCGGTTTGCCGCCGCTCCGACGGAGCCGCCGCCGCGCGCAACCGCATCCGCCCCCCCTCCGACCGCGGCCCCGCCCTCCTCCGTTCAGGCCGTTCCCTCCCCCCCAAAAAACCGTTCGGCGGTCCAAAAACGGGCATTTCAGCCCTTTTCCCGGCCGCTTCCCCGCCCTCCCCATCCATCCCGGCGACCCGCGGCCTTTATTTTCAAAGGAAACCCCGTTTTTCCCCGCGTTATTTTCAAAAAAATCCCTCGCCAGTTTCCGCGCCGCCGGAGAGAAGTCTCCTTTCATTTTCGGTCCGCCCAAACCCACCCGACCCACCTTCATGTCCGACGCTCCCGACTCCGTTCCCGCCGAACAGAATCCCGTTATCTCCGAGTCCTACGACGCCTCCAAGCTCGGCAAACTCGAGGGCCTCGAGGCCGTCCGCAAGAAGCCCGGCATGTATATCGGCGGCACCGACGAACGCGCCCTCCATCACTGCGTCTCCGAAGTCCTGGACAACTCCGTCGACGAACACCTCGCCGGCCACTGCAAGCGCATCGACGTCAGCATCCACGTCGACGGCTCCATCTCCATCCGCGACGACGGCCGCGGCATCCCCGTCGATATCCACCCGCAATACGGCATCCCCGGCGTCGAGATGGTCCTCACGACCCTCCACTCCGGCGGCAAATACGGCCAGGGCGGCTACAAGTTCTCCGGCGGCACCCACGGCGTCGGCGCCAAGTGCGTCAACGCCGTCTCCGAGTGGTTCGAGGTCGAGGTCTCCCGCAACGGCTCCGTGCACCACATGAAGTTCGAGCGCGGCAAGACCATGAAAAAGCTCGAGGTCATCGGCAAAGCCCGCGGCACCGGCACGCTCATCACCTTCAAGCCCGACGCCGAGATCTTCCGCGAGACCACCGTCTTCCAGTCCGCCCGCATCGCCCAGCGCCTCCGCGAACTCGCCTTCCTCAACTCCGGTCTCGAGATCATTTTCACCGACGAGCGCCCCGCCGAACCCAAGCCCGAGCGCTACTACTACAAGGACGGCGCCGAGGAGTTCGTGAAGCAGCTCAACCAGGGCAAGGCCGTCCTCCACCCGAAGCCCATCCGCTTCACCAAGGAGACCAAGATCAAGACCGACGACAAGGAAGCCGAGGTCCACGTCGAGGTCGTGCTCCAATACAACGACACCTACAACGACCAGGTCCTCTGCTACACCAACACGATCCACAACCCCGACGGCGGCACCCACCTGAGCGGCTTCCGCTCCGCCCTCACCCGTGCGATCAACCAGTTCGCCAAGGCCAACAACCTCCTGAAGGAAAAGGATCCCCAGATCACCGGCGACGACGTGCGCGAAGGCCTCGCCGCCGTCATCTCGATCAAACACAGCGACCCCAAGTTCGAGTCGCAGACCAAGGTCAAACTCCTCTCCCCCGAGGTGGAGAGCATCGTCGGCTCCGTCAGCTACGAGGGCCTGATGATGCAGTTCGAGACCAACCCGCCCATCGGCAAGCGCATCGTCGACAAAGCCCTCAACGCCGCCCGCGCCCGCGAAGCCGCCCGCAAGGCCCGCGAGACCGTCCGCAAGGGTGCCCTCTCCGGCGGCGGCCTCCCCGGCAAACTCGCCGACTGCTCCGAACGCGACCCCGCCCTCACCGAACTCTACATCGTCGAGGGCGACTCCGCCGGCGGCTCCGCCAAACAGGGCCGCGACCGCCGCTTCCAAGCCATCCTCCCCCTCCGCGGCAAACTCATCAACACCGAGAAAGCCCGCCTCGACAAGGTCCTCGCCAACGAGGAAATCCGCACGCTCATCACCGCCTGCGGCACCGGCATCGGCGAGGGCGACGAAGCCGTCGGCGGTTTCAACG
>JBILLY010000652.1:0-3551 GCA_044375835.1 Opitutaceae bacterium | reverse complement strand
GCCGCCTGCCTCCAGCTGCAGCGCCGCGTCGAGGAGGAGGCCTGCCTCGCGCCGAAGACCCTCAAGTGTTTCGCCGGGCTCTGCGATTCGGCCGTGCCCGTGCGCGTCGGCGACAACCTCGTCGCCTTCCTCCAGACCGGCCAGATCATGGTGCACGCGCCGAAGTCGACGGATTTTTCCAAGGCCACCCGCGACATCATCAAGTTCGGGACCGACGTGGACCTGAAGCAGCTCCAGGAGGCGTATTTCCAGACGCGCGTGGTCACGAAGAAGCACTACGAGTCGATTTTGCGGCTGCTCGCGATCTTCGCGCAGCACCTCTCCGCCGTGAGCAACCAGCTCATGGTGCAGGGCGCCGCCGCCGAATCGCCCGCCATCGCCAAGGCCCGCGCGCTCATCGCGGACCGCCACGCCGAGGAGATCTCCCTCGGTGCGGTCGCGCAGGCGGTGAACATGAGCGCCTTCTACTTCTGCAAGAGTTTCAAGAAGGCGACCGGCATGACCTTCACCGACTACCTCGCCCGCGTGCGCGTCGAGAAGGTGAAGAACCTTCTGCTCAACCCGCACAAGCGCGTGAGCGAGGCCGCCTACGAGGCCGGCTTCCAGTCGCTCTCGCAGTTCAACCGCGTGTTTCGCCGCATCGCCGGCGAGGCGCCGTCGGACTACCGGCAGCGCCTGCACGGGCGCAGCGCGACGTGAGCGGCGAAAGCCTTGATCCGGATCGAGGTCCGGGTGAGGCATGGTCGGCATGCTGCCCGCGCTCCCGATGATCCCGCCTCCGCCGATCTCCGCCGCATGAAGCCGCGTCCCTCCGTTTGTCGTCGTCTGCGGCCGACCCTGCGCTGGCTGGCCGGTCTGGCCGTGGTGGCGGTCCTCCGGCCGTGCGCCCGCGCGCAGGGCACGCCCGACTACGAGAAACCGCCGGTCAGCTACTCGGAGTCGACGCCGCGCGACGCGGTGGCCGAGCTGCAGCGCCGCATCGCGGCCGGCGAGGTGAAGCTCGGCGGCCGCGAGCGCGACGTGCTCCGCCAGGTGCTCGACGCGCTGCATGTGCCGGTCGCGAGCCAGGTCGTCGTCTTTTCCAAAACCAGCCTGCAGCGCGGACGCATCCGGCCCAGCCGGCCGCGCGTGATCTACTATTCGGATACGGTCTACGTCGGCTGGGTGCCGGGCGGCCTGATCGAGCTGACGGCGTTCGACCCGCAGCTCGGCCCGATCTTTTACGGCTTCGACCTCCCCGCGCTCGGCCGCGGTGCGCCGAAGGTCGCCCGCGACGCCGAGTGCCTGAGCTGCCACGGCGGCGCCTTCGTGCGCGATGTGCCGGGTGTTTTCGTGCGCTCCGTGTTTCCGTCCGATTCGGGCGAGCCGCTCCTGCGCCACGGCTCCAAAGTCGTCGACGACCAGACGCCGTTTTCCGAGCGCTGGGGCGGCTGGTATGTCACCGGCTACCGCGGCGCGGAACCGCACCGCGGCAATGCGTTCGGCCGCGAAGACGGCGACCAGCTCGTCTTCGCGCCGCCCGCCGACCGGCCCGCGACGCTGGAGAAGTTCTTCGATACCTCCGACTATCTCGCGTCCACGAGCGATGTCGTGGCGCTGCTGGTGCTCGAGCACCAGACGACGATGCAAAACACGCTCACGCGCGCGGCCTTCAACGTGCGCCGGATGATCGCCTACCAGCACTCGCTGCAAAAGCACTTCGGCGAGCCGCAGACCGACGAGCCCGCCTACGACAGCGTGAAGAGCGTCGTGCACAGCGCGGTCCAGGACGTCGTCGACCGCCTGCTTTTCCGCGGCGAAGCTGCGCTGCCCGAGGGCGTGGAGGGCGCGAAGGAATTCCGCGTCGCGTTCACGGCCGGTGCGCCGCGCGATGCCGCGGGCCGCGCGCTGAAGGACCTGCGCCTGCGGGAGCGGATGTTCGAGCACCGCTGCAGCTACCTCATCTACTCGCCGGCGTTCGCGGCGTTGCCCGACATCCTCCGCCTGCGGATCTACGACCGGCTGAAACTCGCCCTGGTGGGGGACGACCCGAAGGGGCGCTACGCCTATCTGCCTGCCGACGAGCGTCGCCGGATCCACGAGATTCTCGCCGCGACGCTACCCGAGGCCGCGCGACGCTGGAGCGCGCCATGACGCTCGGGTCGACGTAGCGGGTGCCCGCCGCGGCACGGGCCGCAGCGAGCGAGACGCTCTCGTGCGCTCTTGCGCGTCGGCGCGTCGGGAGGTTGTGCCGGTCCTCCGGGAGGAGCCGCGCCGGCGCGTCGGCTGATGGGGTGCGGAGGTTTCCGACGGCCGACCGACGAAGCCAGGCCGGGCCCCGTGGCGCCGGGTTCAGACCGGCACCTCGAATGCGCAGGGCAGGCAGGCGGTCTCGCGGAAGCGGCAGAGCGCGCAGAAGGCGTTGATCTCGCGCCGGGCGATGTGGCGCAGGGCGAAATTGACCTCGTCGAGCGCCGCGTCGCGCTCCAGCGCGGGCAACGGGCCGCCGGCGGCTTGGGTGAGAATCAGGGACTCCTGCATCGCCTGTTCGCCGGCGGCGAAGTAGGTGATGAGCGGGTTGCGGCCGCAGGGACAGTCGTCGTCGTCGAGCGCGACCGTGCGCAGGGATTTACGGCGCGAGGGCAGGGCGTGGAGCGTGCGGAAGATCTCGTCGAGGGTCCAACCGAGCAGATGGACAAGGGCGTCGGGATTGCCGAGGGGCGTGCTGACACGTTCCGCGCGGAGGAGATCTTCCCACCGCCGGCGGATGAGCGGTCGGCGGAGGTCGAGGGCGTTCAGCAGTGCGGCTTGCACGGCGCCACTATGCCGGAAGAGCCGCCGCGGCGCTCCGCGCGCGTTGGCCGGTGATGCGCACGGGTTGACCCGCGCGCCGGCGCGCGGTCCCGGCCTGTGTCAACCCTGGGTCTGCTGTGTCTCCACCCAGCGCACGGCGTGGCGGATCAGCGCGGTGGTGTCGGTCAGAGCGAGCTTCTCCTTGATGTGGCTGCGGTGCACGTCGACGGTCTTGGTGCTGAGATGGAGCTGGGTCGCGATGTCGCGCGTGCTTTTGCCCTGGCCGATCAGCTGGAAGACCTCGAACTCCCGGTCCGACAGTTGCTCGATCGGCGAGTGCGACCCGCGGGGCCGGCTGCCGGAGAGGGCTTCGAGCAGGCGCGCGGCCATGCGCGGGCTGACGTAGATTTCCCCGCGCAGCACCTGGCGGATCGCCGCGAGCAGGTTCTCGCCGCCGGCCTCCTTCATGATGTAGCCGCGCGCGCCGGCGCGGATCACGCGCTCGGCGTAGACCGCCTCGTCGTGCATGGAGATGACGAGGATCGCGAGGTCGGCGTGCGCGGCGCGGAGATCCTTGATGAATTCGAGGCCGCTGCGTCCGGGCATCGTGAGGTCGGTCAACACGAGGTCGGGTTTGCCCCGCGCCAACTGCTGGAAGGCCTCGGCCGGATTGCCGGCTTCGCCGCCGACCTCGAGGTCCGCCTGGCGTTCGATCAACTGCGCGAGCCCCGCGCGCATGAAGGGGTGGTCGTCGACGAGCAGCACGCGGCGGCGCGGCG
>JBILLY010000653.1:0-3551 GCA_044375835.1 Opitutaceae bacterium | reverse complement strand
CGGTCGTGCTCATCGTCGACCTCCTCGGACGGGAATTGCCGTTCCGCTACGCCGCACCAAGCCATCTGGGCGGAGCGTTGGCCGGATGGTGCTACTATCAGTTCCTGCACGAGCGGAAAGCCGCCGGCCCGGTGACGTCGCCGCCTATGCCGCTGCCCGAAGCGGCGTTGGCTCGGCCCGTCGCGGCCAACGCCGCCGTCGGCGCCCAGTTGCCCGACCGCCCCGCGCCCAAGGATGACCTGCGCGCCCGCGTCGACCTCATTCTCGACAAGATCAGTTCCCAGGGCTTGGCCTCCTTGACGCCGTCGGAGCGCCGTCTGCTCGATGAAGCCCGCACCAAGCTCGGCCCGCCGCGCTGATCGTCGGTCGCATTTGCGTCGCATATCGGACGAAACAATTTCACCCATCCCCTATCTCATCGCCACCATGCTTCGAGTCACCGGCCTCCCGCTCCGCATCCTTGTCGCTCTCGCCGCGTCGTTGCTCGTCCTGGACGGCTCCGCGGCCACCGACAAAAAACAGTTCTCGACGTCGAGCACACTGGCCAACGAGGCCAGCACGCTCACCAAGCTCCTCGATGAACTCCACTACAACCACGACTCGGTCCGGGCGGCCGACTATGCCGAGGTAATCCCCGGCTACATGGGGGAACTGGATGGCCAACGGTTGTTCTTCCTCGGCACCGACCGCACCCGCTTCGAAAAGGAATACGGCCAAAACGTCTATTACAACACGGCCTTCCTCGGAAACATCAACGCCGCCTACGAAATCTTCTACGTCTACCAAACCCGCGTCGAAGCCCGCGTCGCCTGGATCCGCGAACAACTGAAGGGCGAGATCAATCTCACCGGCAACGAGACCTACCGCATCGACCGCAACAAGTCCGAGTGGCCGGCCAATGCCGCCGCCGCCGATGAACTCTGGCACCGCCGTCTCAAGTTCGAACTCGTCCAGGAGATCCTGAACAAGAAGTCGATGGACGAAGCCAAGGAGCAGATCCGCAAACGCTACGACCGGGTGCTGCGCAATATCGGCGAGCTCGAAGGCCACGAGCTCGCGGAGACGTTCCTCACCAGCATCGCCAAACTCTACGACCCCCACTCCTCCTATTTCTCCTCCGCCACCTACGAGGATTTCGGCATCCAGATGAAGCTCCAATTGGTCGGCATCGGGGCGCTGCTCGGCGTCGAGGACGACATTTGTATCGTGCGCGAGATCATCCCGGGCGGACCGGCCCACCTCGGCGGAGATCTCCAGCCCAACGACAAGATCATCTCCGTCTCCGAAAAAGGCGGCGAACCCCTCGAAACGATGGGCCTCAAGCTGCGCAAGATCGTGGACCGTATCCGCGGCAAGAAAGGCACGCAGGTCGTGCTCATGGTCCAGCCCGGCGACGCCACCGACAGCTCCGTCCGCAAGGAGATCGTGATCACGCGCGACACCGTGAAGCTCAATTCTGCCCGCGCCCGGGCCGCGGTCTTCGATCTGCCCGGCGCCGACGGCGTCACCCAGCCCGTCGGCGTGATCACGCTGCCGTCGTTCTACGGCCCCGCCGACGACGGCGATACCGACAGTGACAAATCCACCGCCTCCAAAGACGTCGCCCGCCTGATCGAGCAACTCAAGAAGCAGAACATCGAGGGCCTCGTCCTCGACCTGCGGCGCAACGGCGGCGGCTTCCTCACCGAAGCGATCGAACTCGCCGGCCTCTTCATCAACAAAGGCCCGGTCGTCCAGGTAAAAGCCTTCAACGGCGAAACCCACGTCGACGGCGACCGCGACGGCACCATCGCCTACACCGGCCCGCTCGCCGTGCTCGTCGATCGCTTCAGCGCCTCCGCCTCCGAGATTGTCGCCGGAGCCCTCCAAAACTACGGCCGCGCCATCATCGTCGGCGACAGTTCCACCCACGGCAAAGGCACCGTGCAGCAGGTCATCGAGATGAAGCGCCAAACGCGCTCGCTGGCGTTGTCGCCGCAGAAAACCGGCGCGGCCAAACTCACCATCCAAAAATATTACCTGCCGAGCGGCGACTCGACCCAACGCAAGGGAGTCGTGCCCGACATCGTGCTCCCCTCGATCGAGGACTACCTGCCGATCGGCGAGGCCGACCTCCCTCGCGCCATGGTCTGGGACAAGATTCCCACCACCTTTTTCGAGGGCGAGCCGCTCGACCCCAAGGTGCTTTCGCCCCTCCGGCAGGCGAGCGCCGAGCGTCAGGAGAAACTCGAAGAGTTCACTTACCTCCGCCGCATCGTCGAACGCTTCAAACTGCGGCAGGAGCAGAAGCTCATCTCCGTCAACCTCGAGGAGCGCATCCGCCAAAAGGCCGACGACGACGCGTTCCGGAAAGAAATGAAGGTCGAGAAGGAACGCATCGCCAAGACCGACTTCACCTTCAAGCCGTTCTACCTCGGCACGCCGCCGGCGCCGAAGATCAAGGCCCCGAAGAAAGACGACAGCGACGACCTCGACGACGACTTTGAAGAAAACGAGACCTACGTGAAGGCCGACGTCCACCTCCGCGAAGCGCTCCGCGTCGTCGGTGATGCCGTCGCCATGGGCAAGAACCGCGAACTCTGGAGCAGCTCGCGCCCGCCCTTGACCGCCGTCACCTCCGCGTCGCCGTTGCCTACAAAACCGCGAGGATAAAGCGGTCCCGGCCGGTGAGGTCGCGTTTGGAATCCACCTGCGCGAAACCCGCCGCCGTCAGCAGCCGCGTGAGTTCGGCGTGCTGCTCGATTCCGGTCTCCAGCGCCAATACGCCGCCCGGACGCAGGTAGGCGGAAACACCGGCCGCAATGACGCGGAGAGCGTCCATCCCGTCCCGCCCCGACGTGAGCGCCAGATGCGGCTCGTAGTCGCGCACCTCCCGCGCCGCACTGGCGGTTTCTTCCGGAGTCAGATAGGGCGGATTGGAGACGATCACGTCGTAGGGACCGGCCGGCACGGCCGCCCACCAGTCCGAAACAATGAACTGCATCCGATCCGCCACCGCATTCGCCGCGGCGTTGACGGATGCCACCTCCAGGGCCGCGGTGCTGACGTCGGTCGCCACGACCGTCGCGTCGGGCCACGCCCGCGCCAACGCGCACGCGATCGCGCCGCTGCCCGTGCCGAGTTCCAGCACCCGCAACGCGGGAGTGCCCCGCTCGCGCACCGCGGCCAGCAGCATCTCCACCAACAGTTCCGTCTCCGGCCGCGGAATCAGGACCCTTCGGTCCACCTTCAGCATAAGCCCGTGAAACTCCTCCTCGCCGACGACGTATTGCAGCGGCTCGTGCTGGGCGCGGCGTCGCACCAAGGGGCGGATCCGCTCCAGCTCCGCCTCCGTCAACGGGCGCTCGAACTCGAGATAGAGCTGCATGCGCTTCCGCTCCAGCGCGCGGCCGACCAGCAATTCCGCGTTCAATCGCGGCGACTCTATTCCTTTCGAGGCAAGGAAGTCGGTCGTTTTTTTGATGATCTCCAGGATCGTGTGCATCTCAGTCGTCATCGCCCGACTGGCGCGCGGCGGGCGCGAAGACATGACCGGTCAAAGCCGCGACCTT
>JBILLY010000651.1:0-3553 GCA_044375835.1 Opitutaceae bacterium | reverse complement strand
GTCACTCGCCCACGCCATTCGCGTCCGTCCAGGCCCTCGGCGCACGCTTCGACCGTTCCCCGGTCCCGCGCTCCGCCGCCGCGCCGCTTAATCGCCCATCGTCACCACGATCTTCCCGAACTGCTCCCCGCGCTCCATCAGCCCAAAGGCCTCCGCCGCCCGTGCCAGCGGAAACATTGCGCCCACCACCGGCTGCAACCGCTGCGCCTCGACAAACTCCGTCATCGCCGCCCAATCCGCCGGCGAGCCCATCGTCGTCCCGAGCAGCGTCAACTGGCGCCAAAACACCTTCCGCATCGGCATCACCGGCGGATTTCCCCGCGTCGCCCCGAAAAACACGATCCGCCCGCCCGGCGCCGCCGCGTCGATGAGTTGCTCGAAGCCGTCCCCGCCCGCGCTGTCCACGATCACGTCGAAGCCGCCCGTCGCCTGCACCGCCTCCGCCGCCCAGCCCGGTTTCCGGTAATCGAACCCGCCCTTCGCCCCGAGCGCCACCGCCCGCGCGATTTTCTCCGGCGCACTCGACGTCACCCACACGTGCGCGCCCGCCGCCCGCGCAAACTGCAGCGCAAACAGCGCCACGCCGCCCCCGATTCCGCTCACCAGCACGCGCTCCCCCGCGCGCACCTGCGCCCGCGCAAACAGCGCCCGCCACGCCGTAAGTCCCGCCAGCGGCAGCGCCGCCGCCTCCGCCCAACCGAGATGCGCCGGCTTGGCCGCCACCTGCACCGCCGGCACCGCGATTTGTTCCGCCAGCGTGCCGTCCCGCGGCAGTCCGAGAATCGAAAACTCCCGCCCCTGCGCCCGCGCATCATCGCCCCATCCGAAGCTCGGATTCACGATCACGTCGCGCCCGATCCACGCCGGACTCACGCCGTCCCCCACCGCGTCCACCGTGCCCGCCCCGTCCGATCCCGGAATCACGGGCCACTTCAACCCGGCATACTGCCCGGTCTTGATCCACACGTCGCGGTGGTTGAGCGCCGCCGCCTGCACCCGCACCCGCACTTCGCCCGCCGCCGGCACCGGCGCCGCGACGTCCGCCACCGCGAGTTCGTTCACCCCCGTCAATCGCACCGCTTGCATTCCGCGACACCACATCGGCCCGCCCCGCACCGCAAGCCTCCGCCCCGCCCGCGTTCCCCTCTTGTCACTTGTCACTTGCCCCTTGTCACTTCCGCCCCCGCGTGCTCCTCGCCTTCCACAAACCCTACGGCGTCCTCTCGCAATTCACGCCCGAGCCCGGCTCCCGCTGGCGCACGCTCGCCGAGTTTGCGTTGCCGAAAAACATCCACCCGCTCGGCCGCCTCGACGCCGATTCCGAGGGCCTGCTCCTCCTCTCCGAGGAACCCGGCCTCAACTCCCGCCTCCTCGATCCGCGCCACGCCCACCGCCGCGAATACTGGGCGCAGGTCGAGCGCATCCCCACTCCGGATACGCTCGTCCGCCTCGCCCGCGGCGGCCTCGCCCTCGACACCCACCGCACCTTGCCCTGCCGCGCGTGGCTGCTCGATCCGCCGCCCGCGCTGCCGCCCCGCGACCCGCCCATCCGCTACCGCAAAAACGTCCCCGACGCCGGGCTCGCCCTCGAACTCACCGAAGGCAAAAACCGCCAGGTCCGCCGCATGACCGCCGCCGTCGGCCATCCCACGCTCCGCCTCGTCCGCGTCCGCATCGGCAATTATCTTCTCGGCGACCTTGCCCCCGGCGCCGCCCGCGCACTCACCGCCGCCGAACGCGCCGCCGTCTTCGCCTGACGGTCCCGCCGCGTCACGCGAACTGCCCCGCCCTGACGGCAGCGCCGCGACCGGCCGCCGCCCGCGCCCCGTTGCGCCGAAGTCGACCCGCGCCCGCCACCGCTCCTGACACCGCCCTGTCAGCAATCGCCGCCTCCGCCGCGCCGACGTTTGCCTTTCCCGTTTCGCTCCGCTCCCTCACCCGCGTGTCCATCTCGCCCGCGACTTTTCCCGCCGCTTCCGCACCCGAGTGCATCCGCCTGCGCGGCGTCCGCCAAAACAACCTGAAGGGCTTCGATCTCGATGTGCCGCTCGGCCGCTACATCGTCGTCACCGGCCTCAGCGGCGCCGGCAAATCCTCGCTCGTGTTCGACACGCTCCACGCCGAGGGCCAGCGCCGCTACGTCGAGACCTTCTCCGCCTACACCCGCCAGTTCCTCGACCTCCTCGACAAACCCAAGGTCGACTCGATCGAGAACATCCGCCCGTCGATCGCCATCGAGCAGACCAACACGGTAAAAACCTCCCGCTCCACCGTCGGCACCATGACGGAGCTCACCGACTTCTTCAAAGTCTGGTTCAGCCACGTCGCCGCCTGCTACGACCCCGCCACCGGCGAACTCGTCGAAGACGACAACCCCGCCACCATCTGGGAAAAATCCCTCGCCGCCCACCCCGGCCGCACCGCCGTCGTCGCCTTCCGCGTCGCCAAACCCGCCAACCTCGCCTGGCGCGAGATCCTCCAGAATCTCAAGGGCCAGTCCTACGTCCGCGTCCTCGTCCCGACCACCGCCACCGCCGCGTCCGCCGTCGCCCCGCACCGCATCGACGACCTCCTCGCGCTCGCCGATGCGGATCTCGCCCGCATCTTTCCGACCGCCCCCGCGCCCGCCGCCAGCCCCGCGGCCACCCCACCGGTCCTCTACGTCGCCCAGGACCGCCTCGCCCTCGAGCCAACCCACCGCACCCGCGCCCTCGAAGCCATCGAGACCGCCCTCCACTTCGGCCAAGGCGAGGTCTTCCTCTTCGGCGCCGCGGAAACGCCCTCGCCCGCCGCCGCGCCCACGTCCGCTCCGCACGCTCACTCCTCCTCTCCCGGCTCCCACCTCTCCCCCCTCGGCCACTTCTCCCGCGGCCTCCATTCCCCCAAGTCCGGCCGCACCTTCCGCGCCGCCACGCCCGCCCTTTTCTCCTTCAACTCCCCGCTCGGCGCCTGCCCGCAGTGCCGCGGCTTCGGCCGCATCATCGAGATCGACTACCGCCTCGCGCTCCCCGACTCCTCCCTCTCCATCGACGCCGGCGCCATCAAGTGCTGGGAAAGCGAAATCTACGGCGACTCCAAGAACGACCTCCTCGTCTTCGCCAAAAAGAAAAAGATCCGCACCGACGTCCCCTTCGCCTCGCTCCCGCCCGAGCACCAGCGCTTCGTCATCGACGGCGAACCCGGCTACGGCGAGGAGAACGGCAAGACCTGGCCGCAGTATTGGTATGGCCTCAAGGGCTTCTTCCGCTGGCTCGAGAAGAACACCTACAAGATGCACGTGCGCGTCTTCCTCTCGCGCTACCGGGCCTACAACCCCTGCCCCGCCTGCGGCGGCCAGCGCCTCCAACCCGAGGCCCTGTGCTGGAAATGGCGGGGTCGCTCCCTGCCCGAGCTTTACCAGCTCCCCGTCTCCGAACTCCTCGACTTGGTTCGTTCCGACTCGTCACTCGTCATTCGTCATTCGTCACATGACGCGCGCAGCGAGTCCCTCGCCTTCGATTCGATCGTCACCCGCCTGCGCTACCTCGCGCAGGTCGGCCTCGGTTACCTCACC
>JBILLY010000648.1:0-3557 GCA_044375835.1 Opitutaceae bacterium | reverse complement strand
CGATGCTCCAGCCGGTGATCTGCGTGCGGTCGAAGCCGGAACTCCAGTTGCCGAGCGTGATCTGGACGGTGGCGAGCGAACCGGCGGTGAAGGCGGAGGCGTTGACGGAAAAGACCTGGGTGTTGAGGTTGCGGTCCTCGAACTGGATCACGAACGACGGCGCGGCGTGGCCGGTGTCGCGCTGCGCGGTGATCGCGAGGAAGTTCATGCCGGTGGCGTTGAGCGAGAGGCGGGTGGCGCCCCAGCCGTTGTCGTCGAGCGCCCCGCCGCCGACGGTGAGCGTGCCGGCGTTTTGCGTGGTCTGGCCGACCCACGACGTGCCGGTGCGGACGGAGCCGGTGGCGGCGCCGCTGTTGAACGTGTCGAGGATGATGGCTTGGCTGAAACCCGCCGTCGCGGAGAGGAGCGCACCCAACGCGGTCAGGAGTAGATTCCGCAGCAGCATGAATATGGCTGTGCCTCCGCGCGGAGACGGGTCAAGGCGGGAAATCCCGCCCCGGCGGCGTAGCTTTCCGACGGCGGAGTGCGGCGGCCAAGGCCGCGATGCCGGCGGCGCCCGCCCAAGCCGAGGGCTCGGGAATCGCGCTCGGGGTGACGAGACCGGCGGCGGAGATCAGGCCGGGGGAGTTGCCGTAGTCGGCGAAGCGGAGGAGCGAGAGCTGCGTCGGCGTGAGGGCGGAGCCGGAGGAGCCGAAGGTGAGCGCGTTGAGGCCGGCGTGGTAGTTGGTGATCGTGACCGGGGCGCTCCAGGCGAGGCCGCTGCTGGCGCCGAAGGTCAGCGCGGCTCCGGCGCCGAAATCGATGGTCGAGGCCGCGGTGACCTGGAGGGACGCGAGGGTCTGCGCGAAACCGCCGAGCGCGAGGCGGCCGCCGCCGAGCACGAGCGGGCTGGCGGACGGGAGCGCCTGCGCGAGACCGAGGGCAAGGGTGCCGCCGCCGACGACGGTGGGGCCGGCGTAGGTGCTCGCGGCGGTGAGCGCGAGCGTGCCGGCGCCGGACTTGGTGAGGCTGGAGACGTTGGTGACGCCGGCCAGTGAACTGGAGCCGCCGGCGGAGTCCAAGGTGACGGCGTGGCCGCCGCCGGAGAGTTGCGCGGAGAAAATCAGCGCGCCGTCGACGAGGGTGCGGAAGATGGTGTTGGCTCCGAGCGTGACGGGGTCGTGGTAAGTCTGGGAGCCGTGGGTGCGGACAAGACCGCCGGAGATCACGGTGGAGCCGCCGGCATCGGTCGTGAGGCTGGCGAGCGGGGTGGTGCCGCCGACGGCGCCGGCGAGCGTGGTGACTCCGCCGGTCTCGAGCACGAGGGCGTGGTTGCCGTCGAGGGTGGAGGAGAAGGTGATCGCGGTGCCGGCGAGGTTGGCGCCGGCGGTGTTGGCGAGCGTGGTCGCGGCGGTGAGCGTCTGCGCCGTGGCGTAGATCTGGTCGCCGGCCGTGACGATGCGGCCGCCGGCGAGCGGCAGCAGACCGACGGAGAGTTCGATGTGGTCGAACGTCATGCGGAACGCGGTGCCGACGCCGGAGCCGCCGCCGAGCGACCAGCCGGTGATCTGCGTGGGGTCGAAGCCGTCGCCCCAGCTCGTGATCGGAATCTGCACCGCGGTGAACGCGCCGCTCTGGAAGGCGGAGGACGGAACGGAGAAGATGCCGGCAAAGGGCGTGAGCGCGGCGTCGTCGAACTGGAAGACGACGGAGGGGTTGGCGTTGCCGGTGTCGCGGCGCGCGGTGATGCGCAGGTAGCCCATGGCGCCGGCGTTGAGCGTGAGGCCGGAGGCGGCCCAGCCGTTCACATCGGTCGCGGTGCCGCCGACAGTGACGGTGGTGGCGCCGGCGGTCGTCTGCCCGGCCCAGCTGGTGCCGGCGACGGGCGCGCCGGTGGTGGTGCCGAGGTTGAAGTTGTCGATGACGATCGTCTGCGCGGACGCGGCGACGGCGAGCGCGAGGAGGAGCGCGGCCGGGCGGCAGCGGGCGAGAACGCGCGACGTCATGGGCGGGGACGGGGCGTCGGCGCGTGCGCTCAGGAGCCGGGCGTCGGGAACGTGAGGGTCTTGTCGGCGGCGGTGGCGCCGGCGGTGCGGCGCTGCACGAAGACGGGCGTGCCGGCGCGGAGGACGAAGGAGTCGCGGTTGGCGGGATCGCCGACGCGCTGCCACTGGCCGGCGGCGGTGTTGTAGAAAAAGCTGAACCAAGTGGCGCCGCTCCAGACGAGGAGCAGGTCGGCGTCGGCGGGATCGGCGGCGCCGCGCCACGCGACACTGCGGCCGGCGGACTGGAGGGCGAGCGCGCCGAGGGTGATGTCGCCGGTCTGCATGGTGGCGAGGAAGGTGAGCGCGTTTTCGGTGCGGGCGTGGACGGCGCGCTGGGGGGCGTTGAGCACGCGGCCGAGGACGGAGAGTTCGAGCGGCGCGGGGGCGCGGCGGGTGATCATGAGACCGCGGTCGGAGCGGAGGAGGAAGTCGTTGCGGCTCGGGTCGGACTGGACGTCGAGGTCGCGGGCCCAGCGGTTCCAGGCGGTGTTGTAGTAGAAATTCAACCACGCGGCGCCGCCCCAGACCTGCACGATGTCGGCCTGCAGGGGATCGGCGGCACCGTGGAGAACGAGCGAGTCGCCGACGGCGGCGGTGCCGAAGAAGGTGGCGAGCGTGTCGCCGGGGATGATCTCGTAGCGCGCGCCGCCGGCGCCCGTCTCGAGCCCGAGGGAAGCGAGGCCGAGGCCGTCGTCGGCGACGTAGAGGCGGGTGGCGGTGTTGGCGGGCGCGACAATGCGGAACGTGCGGCCGGTGTGGGCGCCGGAGGTGAGGCGGACGAGGTAGGGCGTGGCGGGGCTCGAAAAGACGCCGGGCGTCCAGGCGGCGGCGGAGTTTTCGAGGTAGTCGGCGCCGACGGCGGTGAGCGCGCCGACCGCGCCGGGCAGGCTCGTCGCCTCGGGATCGAAAGGCACGGAGAACGAACGCGTCTGGCCCGACGGGATCGTCTGCACGAGGTAGCCGACGGGGCGCGTGGCGGCGACCTGGGCGGACGCGGCCGCGGACGAGAGCGTGAGAGCGACGGTGAGGGCGAGGAGGCGCATGGCGGGGAGGACGGCGAACGGGCGGAGAGCGGCGAGGCTGGAGCGGAGAGAAAGGTCGTCGGAGGGCCAGCGCGACGGATCAGCGGGCCGGCGGCGCGAAGCCGCGGCCGGAGTCGGTGGCGTAAAAACGGTTTTTGGCGGGATCGACGAAGACGGTGAGGCCGCCGCCGCGCGCGCGATACTGCGTGCAGCGGGCGAGCTCGGCGTCGGAGGGAAACCAGGCGGGCGCGGCGGCACTGCGCGCGGGCACGGCGCCGGCGACGGGGGCGAGCGAGAACGGATTTTCCTGGAGCAGCCAGGTGCGGAAGGCGTCGCCCGGCTCGACGACGACGAACCACGACCAGCGGTCGACCTTGTCGGCGCCCTCGACCCACTCGACGCGCTCGGCGTGCACGATGCGGTCGTCGGACGCGGGACGGCGCCAGAAAGCGCGTTGGAAAACCGCGACGGGATCGCGCTCGGCTTTGGCGACGGGACCGGCCGGCGCGGC
>JBILLY010000649.1:0-3557 GCA_044375835.1 Opitutaceae bacterium | reverse complement strand
GCTGGCGATGATCGAGTGGCTGGCGGGCCGCAACGTGGACTTCATCGAGCAGCCGATGCCGAAGGGGCAGGCGGCGGACACGGCGTGGCTGAAGGCGCGGAGCCCGCTGCCGCTGGTGGCGGACGAGAGCTGCCAGCGGCTGGCCGACGTGGCGCGCTGCGCGGAGGCGTTTCACGGGATCAACATCAAGCTGATGAAGTGCACGGGCCTGCGGGAGGCGCAGAAGATGATCGTGCTCGCGCGGGCGCTCGGGCTGAAGGTGATGCTCGGGTGCATGACGGAGACCTCGTGCGCGATCAGCGCGGCGGCGCAGCTCTCGCCGCTGGTGGACTGGGCGGACCTCGACGGCGCGGTGCTGATCCGGAACGACTGCTTCGACGGCGCGACGATCGTCGACGGGAAGATCACGCTCAACGACCGACCCGGGCTCGGCGTGGTGAAACGGGAGAACGCATGAGCGGCGGCGCGCCAAGGCGGCCGGAAACGGCGGGCGGGGCGAAGAAAAAAACCGCGGCGGTCGCGGTGGCGGACATTCTCCCACAGGGTGGGAGAGAATCCATGACGGCGATGCGAGGGGTGCATCGGGGAGAGCCGGCGCTGAACGCGGCGGGCGCGGCACGGAGGCCGACGCGCGGCCGCGACCGGGCGTTCCCCGGGTGCACGCCCGCGACGACTTTGCCATGAAAATTCCCCGCTCCCTCCGGTGGCTCCGTGGCCTGCTCGCACTCGCGGCGCCGGCCGCGGCGGCCGCCGCCGAGACGTATCCGGAACTCAAGTATCACGCGGCGCCGAAGCCGCTGCCGGCGGGGGCGGTGACGGCGGACTGGCCGCATTTCCTCGGGCCGCGGACCGACGCGACGACGCCGGAGACGAAGCTGCTCGACCGGTGGCCGGCGGCGGGACCGGCGCCGGTCTGGGAGATGGCGACGGGCGACGGCTACGCGTGTCCGACGCTGGCGGCGGGGCGGCTGGTGTATTTCCACCGCATCGGCGGGCGGGAGACGGTGGACTGCCTCGAACCGGAGACGGGCAAGCGGTATTGGCGGTTCGACTACGCGGTGAGCTACGAGGACCGCTACGGCTTCAGCCCGGGCCCGCGGTCCAGCGCGGTGCTCGCGGGCGGGCGGGTGTTCACCGCCGGCGTCACGGCGCAGCTGCATGCGCTCGACCTCGCGACGGGGCGGGTCCTGTGGCGGCGCGACCTCGCGGCGGAGTTCGGCGTGCCGCAGGGGTTTTTCGGCTACGGGCCGACGCCGGCGGTGTGGCGCGACCGGTTGATCGTGACGGTGGGCGGCCGGGGCGCTGACGGCGGGCGCGGCACGACGGTGGCGGCGCTGGACCAGGCGACGGGCAAGACGCTCTGGCAGGCGGAGGACGCCTGGGGCGCGGACTACGCGTCGCCGGTCATCGCGACGCTGCGCGGGCGCGAGGTGGTGCTGGCGGTGGTCGGCGGGGAGAGCCGGCCGGCGGCGGGCGGGTTGCTCGTGCTCGATCCGCAGGACGGCCGCGTGCTGGAGCGGTTTCCGTGGCGGGCGCGGGTCTACGAGTCGGTGATCGCGGGCACGCCGCGGGCGATCGGCGGCACGCAGGTGTTTTTGTCGGAGTGCTACGAGAAGGGCGGCGTGCTGCTGGAGTTCGACGCGGAGCTGAAGGCGAAGCCGGTGTGGACGCAGCGGGGCTTCGGGCTGCACTGGATGGTGCCGGTGGTGCGCGACGGGCGAATGTTCGGCTTTGCGGGGCGGAACCCGCCGGACACGGAGTTCAAGGCGGTCGATCTCGCGACCGGGAAGATCGTCTGGACGGACGACACGCGGTTCGACGAAGGCGGGCGCACGAGCAGTTTTTTCCGCGGGTCGCTGCTGGAGGCGGGCGGGCGGGTCTTCGCGCTGGGCGAGGACGGCGTGCTGGGGGAGTTCGAGCTGACGGCGCAGGGCGCGGGTTTGCGGCAGCGGGTGCGGCTCTTCGCGGCGCAGTCGGCGTGGACACTGCCGGCGCTGAGCCGCGGCCTGCTCTACGTGCGGCAAAACGAGCGCGACCGCCGGGCGGGCACGGGGCCGCGGATCATCTGCTACGATTTCCGGGCGGAGAAGTGAGGCGGGGCGCGCGGCGGGGAGGCGGGGAAAATGCGGTCGCGATGTCCGCGGTGGTGGGTTCGGATCGTTGGTGAGGTGTCGGCGGCGCGGCGCAGGGGCGCGGCGCCGCGCTGATTTCTACCTGAGAAAAACCCAACCATGCCCACCCACACTATCCGTCTCCACCGGGTCCTGCGCTCGACGCCCGAAAAGATCTACCGCGCGTTTCTCGATGCCGACGCCATGAGCAAGTGGCTGCCGCCGCACGGTTTCACCGGAAAGGTCCACCACCTCGACGCGAAGGTCGGGGGCACGTTCCGGATGACGTTCACGAATTTCGGGTCGGGCAACGGGCACTCGTTCGGCGGGACTTACCTCGAGCTCGTGCCGCACGAGCGGCTGCGCTACACGGACAAGTTCGACGACCCGAATCTGCCCGGCGAGATGACGGTGACGGTGGTGCTTACGGCCGTGAGCTGCGGCACGGACGTGGCGATCGTGCAGGAAGGCGTGCCGGAGGTGGTTCCGGCGGAGGCGTGCTACCTCGGCTGGCAGGAGTCGCTCGGGCAGCTGGCGCAGCTGGTGGAGCCGGTGATCCCGGGTTGAGGCGGGCGGTGAGCGGGCGCGTCGGTCGCGGCGTGCTCGGATGGTCCGGCGTGTCCGGCCCCAGCGGCCACCCGGCGCGGTGGCGCGGCCGGGTGACCAAACGGGGTGACAAACCGAGGGAAATCCGGGCGCGGGCGGCGGGGCCGGTGTTTGCTGTTGTGCGAGGCCTCGTCTCTCGCACCGTGGGTCGCGTGCTTCGGCAGCCGGGCCTATAGCTCAACGGTTAGAGCAGAGGACTCATAATCCTTTGGTTCTGGGTTCGAATCCCAGTGGGCCCACCAAGTCCGCGGCGGGTTGTCGGTTCGATCGCACCGGGCCTTGAACCGGCTACGCAGTCGCTCTCTTGCGGATGATATCCAGAATCGAGATCAGCTGATCGACCTGCTTCGTATCGAACACGCCATCCACTCCCTGCGGGTTGAAATCGGTGTAGGGCGATTCGTAGAGCCGGGCCGGGTCCATCACACCGTGCTCCGTCAGGTGGTTGACGATCTCATCCAGGAACTGAATTTGATTCGAGCGCAGGGTTCCACCCGCGAGGAACACGCCGAGCGCAGTCTTGGCGGCTTGGCGATCCATGCCCACCAGGGAGCGGACAAAAAGCCCGAGGCCGTCGCTCTCGGCTTTTGCTTTCGCCAGATCCTCGGCCGAGCCGAGGCCAGCCTGGGCCAACATCCGCTCCAGCTCCGCCAAGTCTGCCCCGGTCAACGGCTCGTTGTTTCGCAGCTTGTGGATCGTCAGGTGATCCTCGTGCGCCTTCAGGAATTGGCGCGCCTTGGCCCGGAACCGGTCGAAGCCATCGGGCGCGGAAAAACCCGGCAGGTTGATCGTTACTGCCTCTCCCAGCAGATCCTCGAAGTCGGTGTAGATCGGCTTGCG
>JBILLY010000647.1:0-3563 GCA_044375835.1 Opitutaceae bacterium | reverse complement strand
CGGCGATGCGGGCGCAGGCGGAGGCATCCGGTTTTCCCATACGCGTGAACGCGAGCTGCCAAGCGCGGAGGAGCGGGAGGCGGAGGTCGGCGGGCTGGCGGGCGAAGTCGAGGCGGCCGAGGGCCTCAAGCAGACGAGGCTGGAGGTAGGTCGGCCCGACGCGCGCGAGGGCGACGAGGGCTTCGACGGCGGCGCGGGGAGCGCGCTCGGCGAGGGCGCGTTCGGCCCAGTTGGCGGTCAGCTGGCGCTCAAGGACGACGCGCGCGGCGAAGCGGACGAAGCGGTCGGGGTGCGCAAGGTGCGGCCAGGCGGTGTCGAGCGCGGCGGGGCCGGTGCCCTCGGCCTGGAGCGCTTCGAGGGAGCGGCGGAGCGCGACGGCGGCGGTGACGGGAGCAGGTGAGGCGGGGGCGGTGGGTTCCGCGCCGATATAGGTCACGCGGTAGAGCGCGGACTGGGTGCGGCGGCCGCCGACGATGAAGTAGAGGGCGCCGTCGTGCGGGTTGACGACGACATCGGTGAGCGGGAGCGGTTTGCCGGAGACAAATTCCTCGCGCTCGCCGCGGTAGGTGGCGCCGTCGGGCCGGTGGTGGACGGCGTAGAGCGTGCCGTAGGTCCAGTCGGCGGCAAAGAGCGCGTGCTGGTAGCGCGCGGGAAACTTGGCGCCGGTGCCGAACGTGGTGCCGGTGGGCGAGCCCGGGCCGAGGTCGAGCGTGGCGGGGAGGCTGTCGACGTAGTGGTCGGGCCAGCGGCCGGCGCCGGAGCGCCAGCCGTAGTCGCCGCCGGCGACGACGTGGTTGATGCGGGTGGGGACATACCACGGCGCGCCTTGGTCCCACTCCATGTCGGAGTCGTAGGTGAAGAGTTCGCCGTTCCGGTCGAAGGCGAGGTCGAACTGGTTGCGGAAGCCGAGGGCGACGAGTTCGACGGTGGCGCCGTCGGGCGACATGCGGCCGATGTAGCCGCCGGGGGCGTATTTGTTTTTGGCGTGGCCGCGGGCGTCCCACAGGCGGGGCAGGAGATGGTCCTCGTCCCAGCGGACGGGGATGGAGCGGTCGAGGCGGACGGGGAGATCGGTGTGGTTGCCGTTGGCGAAATAGATCCAGCGGCCGCCGGGCGAGAGGGCGAGGGAGTGCGGGCCGTGTTCGCCGGTGCCCTTCATTTCGCGGAGGTAGGTGTAGGAGTCGAAACGGTCGTCGCCGTCGGTATCGCGCAGGCGCCACACGCCGTGGCGGGCGGGGACTTCGCCGACCATGACGTAGAGGCTGTCGTGGGCGTAGAGGAGGCCGTGGGCGCCGACGGCGGGCGAGGCGGAGCCGTCGGTGGCCTGGGCGCGTTTGGGCGTGGCGCGCGGGGTGGTGCCGGGCGGGATGGGCGGGGAGGGGAAGGAGAGCGGGATCTTTTCGATTTTCGTGCCGGCGGTGGTGCCGACGGGCGGCGGGGTGAGCCGGTAAAGGTCGCCGTATTGGTCGCCGGCGGTGAGGCGGCCGCGGGGGTCAACGGCGAGGGCAACCCAGGAACCCTGCTCGTCCTTGGGGACGACGTGGAGGAGCTCGACCTTGAAGCCGGGCGCGACCTGGAGCGCGTCGGCCGGGGGCGCGGCGGGGACGGCGCCGAACGCCGGGGCGGTGGGCGACTCGGCGGCGCGCGGGACGGCGGGGGCGAAGCCGAGAGCGGCGACGACGAAGGCGGAGGCGACGGCGGTGCCGAGGCGGCGGAGGAAGGGGCGGCGGGCGGGTAGTGGGCGGAGCATTACGCGTGGAGAAGCGGACGAGAACGAAACAGGGCGGGATGAAAATGGAAGCGCGGCGTGCGGGGAAAACGACGAGGCCCGCTCTTGGTGGAGCGGGCCTCGGGTGGGAGAGAAGCGGGGCGGGAGGCGCGGACCTACTTTTTGAACATCGGGTCGTTCGGGTTGGCGCCGCTGAGGAGGTAGGCGAGGAGGTCCTGGAGTTCCTCGGGGTTGAGCGAGTTGATCAGACCGGGGGGCATCATCGAGGTCGCGAAGGGCTTTCTCGATTTCACGGCGCTGGTCTTCACGCGGACCTTTTCGTCGGGCATGAAGGGGTTGGCCATGATCAGGAGTTCGCCGCCCTCCTCGCCGACGATGCGGCCGACGATCGGGTCGCCGTCGGTGCGCTCGATCTGCTCGCTGCCGAACTGGTCGCTGATGACCTTCGAAGGCTCGATGATGTTCTCGAGCAGGTCGCGCACGCTGTAGCGGCCGCCGGCGCCGCTGAGATCGGGGCCGACGCCGCTGCTGCCTTCGGTCTGGAACTTGTGGCACATGATGCAGGCGGTGGCGGTATACATGGCTTTGCCGCGGGCGAAGTCGCGGCCGGTGAACTTGGCGGGGAGCGCGGCCATGGCGTCGGCGACGGTGTAGGCGCGGCCGGGGCCCTGCGGCATGATCGACGGCGCGGCGAAGGTGGCCGGAGGCGGCTTCGAGAGGGAGTCGAGGGCGGCGCGCTCGGTCTTGTCGGTGACGTTGGCGAGGGCCTCGGTGCGGATGTTCTGGATGAAGCCGCTGAAGCTGTTGCCGCCCTTCCAGTTTTTGGTGCGCGGGAACCACGCGAAGAAATCGGTGCGGAGCTTGGCGTTCCAGCCGGCGGTGGCGTTGCGCAGCGCGTAGGCGTAGGCGATCTGCTGGCGGTCGGGGCGCGTGCTGGCGACACCGGCGATGCTGGCGCCGTAGCGGTCGTTGCGGGCGATGAGGGAGGCGCCGCCGAGTTCCTCGCCGGTGGCGGTGAGGGGTTCGGAGACGCTGAGGAGCGGCACGGCCTTGGCGACGACGGTCTTGGAATCGAGGTAGATGAGGAGCGAGACGAGTTCGCGGTTCACGAAGGCGTCGGTGTGCGGGAAGTGCGGGTCGAGCTTGGCGGCGATGGTGGCGCAGACCTCGGCGGAGGGCTTGCCCATGCGGGTGAAGGCGAGCTGCCAGGCGCGGAGGAGCGGCAGGCGCAGAGCGGGGGCGACGCTGCCGAAGTCGAGGCGACCGAGGGCGGCGACGAGTTTGGGCTGGAGGGATTTGTCGCCGACGCGGGCGAGGGCGATGAGCGCCTCGATCGCGGCCTGGGGCTGGAGTTCGGCGAGGGCGCGCTCGGCCCAGAGCGCGGCGGGTTGGCGTTCGATCGCGACGCGGGCGGCGAAGCGCAGGGCGCGGTCGGGGCTGGAGAGGTGGGGCCAGGCGGCGTCGATGGCGGCGGCGGGCGCGCCGGCGACGTGGAAGGGCTCGAGGGCGCGGCGGGCCTTGGCGGCTTCGGTGGGCGGGGGGAGTTTCGCGGGCGCGGTGCTCTCCTTGCCGGTGTAGGTCACGCGGTAGAGGGCGGCCTGGGTGCGGCGACCACCGACGGTGAAATACATGGCGCCGTCGGCGGGATTGATGGTGGCGTCGGTGAGCGGGAGGGGTTTGCCGGAGACGAACTCGGTTTTCTCGCCGCGGAAGGTGGCGCCGTCGGGCTTGAGGTGGATGGCGTAGAGCGTGCCGTAGGTCCAATCGAGGGCGTAGAGGGCATGCTGATACTTGGCGGGGAACTTGGCGCCGGTGCCGAAGGTGACGCCGACGG
>JBILLY010000646.1:0-3564 GCA_044375835.1 Opitutaceae bacterium | reverse complement strand
ATCGGCGGCGCCTTCCGCACGGGCGCCGCCCGCGCCACCGGCGACTACCTCATCCTCTGGCCCGCCGACATGCCCGCCGCGATCGCCGACCTCGCCCCCTACATCGCCCAGTTCGGCCGCGCCGATGTCATCGTCGGCTGCCGCCGCCGCCGCGTCGGCTACAACCCCCTCATGCGGTTCAACGCCTGGCTCTACCCGCAGCTCGTCTCCTCCCTCTTCGGCCTCCGCGTCCGCGACGTGAACTGGATCCACGCCTACCGCCGCTCCCAGTTTCTCCGGATCACCCTCACCCAGCGCGGCATCCCCATGCTCGCCGAAGCCCTCGTCCGCCTCCGCGACCTCGGCGCCACCTTCGTCGAGGTCGATGTCGACATGAAAGAGCGCCTCGGCGGCGTGCCCAGCGCCTCCCGCCTCCGCGTCATGCGCCGCACCCTCGCCGGCCTCTTCTCCCTCTGGTGGTCCTGGCGCCGCGAACCGCGCCCGCCCCGGATCTGAAATTTCCAATCTCAAATCCCAGGTCCATCGTCCATCGCCCATCGTCCGTCTTCCGCCCTCACCGCCCGTGTCCGTCCCCGCCGTCCCCTTCCAGGATCTTCCGCTCCAGATCCGCACCCACCGCGCCGAATTCGACGCCGCCATCGGCGCCGTCCTCGCCCACGGCCAGTTCATCCTCGGCCCCGAGGTCGCCGCCTTCGAACGCGACTGGGCCGCCTTCGTCGGCACGCCCCACGCCGTCGGCGTCGGCTCCGGCACCGACGCCCTCCAACTCGTCCTCCGCGCCCTCGGCGTCGGCCCCGGCGACGAGGTCATCACCGTCGCCAACAGCTTCATCGCCACCGCCGAGGCCATCTCCTACACCGGCGCCCGCCCCGTCCTCGTCGACTGCGACCGCGACACCTATCTGATCAACCCGCACGCCGTCGCTGCCGCCCTCACCCCGCGCACCCGCGCCGTCATTCCCGTCCATCTCTACGGCCAACCCGCCGACACCGACACCCTCGCCCAGCTCTGCTCGCGCCACGGCCTCGCCCTCGTCGAGGACGCCGCCCAGGCCCACGGCGCCACCCTCGCCGACGGCCGCGCCTGCGGCACCCTCGGCCGCGCCGCCGCCTTCAGTTTCTATCCCGGAAAAAACCTCGGCGCCTTCGGCGACGCCGGCGCCGTCACCACCGGCGACGCGTCGCTCGCGCAGCAGCTCCGCCTCCTCCGCAACTGGGGCTCCGTCGTCAAATACCACCACGAGATCCAGGGCTACAACTCGCGCCTCGACACGATCCAGGCCGCCTGGTATCGCGCCGCCCTCGCCGACCTCCCCGCGCTCGCCCTCCCGGTCGAAGCGCCGTGGACCGGCCGCCACGTCTACCACCTCTTCGTCGTCCGCCTGCTCGAGCACGAGCGCCCCGCCGTCCTCGCCGCGCTCGCCGCCCGCGGCATCCAGGCCATCGTCCACTACCCGGTGCCCATCCACCGCCAGAAAGCGTATGCGGATCTTGGCTACGCCGCCGGCGCCTTCCCGCACGCCGAGACCGCCGCCGCCGCCATCCTTTCGCTGCCGATGTTCCCCGAGATCACCCAGGACCAGATCGCGCAGGTCGCCGCCGCCCTCCGCGCCGCACTCGCGCGGAAAACCGCCTAGCGCCGGCCCGCTCCGTGTTATCCGTGCCATCCGTGGTCAAGAACCGCCCGGGGTCGTTCGCCCCGGCCGCTCCGTTTCGCCGCCCCCGGCCGCGGTTGGCCTGATGCCCCCTCGCACCGTGGCTGCCCCCGCGCCCAACCTCCGCCTTCCCACCGCCGTCGCGCTCGCCGTCGCCGTCATGGCGCTCGCGCTCTGGCTCTGGGCCGCCGTCTGCGCCTTCCCATCCATCGTCTGGAACGACCTCCGCCTCGCCCCGGCCCTCGCGCTCACCCAAGGCCACCCGATCTTCCCCACCGCCACCGCCGGCACCGTCAACACCTGGACCTACGGCCCGCTCCCGCCGCTGTTCTACGCGCCCGCCGCCCTCGCCTCCACCGCCGCCGGCGCCCTGCTCGTCGGGGGCGTGCTCAACCTCCTGCTCACGCTCGTCCCGCTCGCGCTCGTCTGCGCCTTCTGGCCGGCCGGCCACCGCGACGCCGACACCCGCGGCGCCCGCGCGCTCGCGTTTCTCCTCTGCGTCGCCCTCTGGGCCCCGCGCCACTACGCGGTGATCTTCGCCGACAACCTCGCCCTCGCCTGCGCCCTCGTCGGCCAGCTCCTGCTCCTGCGCGCCGCCTCGCCGCGCGCCCTCTGGCTCGCGGCCCTCTGCGCCGCCGCCGCCGTCGCCTGCAAACAGACCACGCTCGGCTTTGCCGTCGTCCAGGTCCTCTGGCTCGCCTGGGACCGCGGTTGGCCCGCGGCCCTCCGCCACCTCGGCCGCGGCCTCGTCGTCGGCGCCATTGTCGGCGCGGTCGTCGTCGCCGCGTTCGGCTACGACGGCCTCCGCTACGTCCTGCTCGATCTGCCGTCCACCTTTCCGTGGGGCATCAACACGTCCCGCTTCGCCCCGATGCTGCCCGAGCTCGCCTGGCAGCTGCTGGTCCCGCTCGCGGTCATGCTGGTCTTCCGCCGCGCGTTCACCCGCACGCCCGCCCTCCGCCTCGCGGCTCTCTCCTGGCTCGGCGTGCTGCCGCTCGGCCTCGCCGCCCTCTGCAAGACCGGCGGCTGGCTCAACTCCCTCCACGCGCTCCCGCTCTGGCTGCCCGGCGTGCTCGTCGTCGCCGCCACCTCGCCGGTCGCGCCCGCGATCCGCCGCTGGCTCGCCCTCGCCGCCGCCGCTGGCGCCGCCGCCACGGTCTGCGTGCGCATCGCCACCGCACCGTCCCTCCAACTTCGCCCCGCCGTCGCCGCCTACGCCGAGGCCGACGCGCTCTCCGCCCAATTCCGCGGCCGCCTCTGGTTGCCGTTCCATCCCACCGTCGCCCTGCAAAACGAGCGCCGCTACGACCACGACGAAGACGGCCTGTTTGTGCGTCGCGTCTGCGGGCAACCGGTCGGTGGCGCCCAACTCGCGGCCCACCTGCCGCCCGCTTTCCAGGTGATGGCGCTGCACGACCGCTGGAGCGACTGGGGCATGGCCCGCGCCCTGATGCCCGCCGGCACGCGCACGACCCAGGTCGGCCACTGGACCCTGTTCTTCCCCGGCGAAACCGCCGCCCGCGCCAAATGATCCGCTTCCGCTTCATTCTTCTCGCCGCCGTCGCCGTCCACCTCGCGCTCGGCCTCGGCGCGGTCATGCAAAAAAGCATCACGACCGACGAACTCTTCCACCTCGCCGGCGGCTACTCCTTCAACGCCCTCGGCGACTTCCGCATCCACCCCGACAACGGCGTCCTCCCGCAACGCCTCCACGCCCTCCCCGCCGTCCTCCTCGGTGCCAACCCGCCCCCGCTCGACACCGAAGCCTGGCGCACCGCCGACGCCACGCTCGTCGGCTACGATTTCCTCTACCGCAGCGGCCACGACCACTGGCCGCTCCTCGTCGGTGCCCGGATCGTCAACGCCCTCTTCGGCGCCGCCCTCGTCGTGCTCGTCGGCCTGTGGGCGCG
>JBILLY010000644.1:0-3578 GCA_044375835.1 Opitutaceae bacterium | reverse complement strand
TATGCTGGAGCGGTGGTGGCGGGGTATCCGGATTTGGAGCCGAGGGAAAATGGATTTTGGGAAAAGTATTGGCGGATTTACGCGAAGCCCGTGGAGGGCGCGTAAGAGTGTGCGGTCCCGGCTCTCACGAGCCGGGCTACGGGGAGCGAGGGGCAGATTGCGCGGTGACGGCGGCGACGGGGACGGGAGGGGCGGCGCAGCAGGGCGGCGCGAGCGACGACGGCGAGCAAGGCGACGGCGAGCAAGGCGACGACGGCGAGGCGCGGGGGCGAAAAGAATGGTCGGCTCCCGGACGGAAGGGGTCAGGCGGACGCACGCGTGCGGCGCGGCGAAGAAAATCCTCGCGCGCGGCGGGGCGGGATTGGCTTAGTGGGGCGATGCCCCCGCTCGCGATCCGCACCCCGTCGCGTCAGGTCGAAGTCGCCTGGTTCGCGGCGTTGTGCGCGGATGATTTCGAGTTTCTCGGCGTGCCGGACGGGGCGCTGCGGAGCAGCTACGCGCATTGCGGCGAGATCGTGCGGCGGGCGGAGGCGCACGGCTTCGGGAATATCTTGCTGCCGTCGGGTTGGATCGCGGGGCAGGACCCGATGGCGTTTGCGGCGGCGATGGCCGCGCAGACGACGCACATCAACCAGCTGGTGGCGCTGCGCATGGGCGAAGTGTGGCCGCCGATGCTGGCGCGGGCGATCGCGACGCTGGATCACCTCGCGCAGGGCCGGCTCGCGCTGAACATCATCTCGTCGGATTTGCCGGGGAAAAAGGAGTCCAACGAAGATCGCTACGCGCGGAGCGACGAGATCGTGCGGATCCTGAAGGCGCTGTGGACGACGGACGGGCCGCTGGAGTGGAAGGGGCGCTTTTTCGAGTTCGCGTTGCCCAACTGCGAGCCGGCGAAACCGTATCAGCAGAACGGCGGGCCGCTGCTTTATTTCGGGGGCATCTCGCCGCTGGCGCAGGAGCTGTGCGCGGCGCATTGCGACGTGTTTCTGATGTGGCCGGAGACGGAAGACCGGCTGGCGGCGACGATGCAGACCCTGAGCGCGATGGCGGCGCGACATGGGCGGACGATCGATTTCGGACTGCGCATCCATGTGATCGTGCGCGAGACGGAGGCGGCGGCGCGCGCGGCGGCGGCGCGGCTGATCTCGCGGCTGGATCTCGCGAAAGGCGCCGAGATCAAGGCGCGCTCGATGGACGCGCGCAGCGCGGGGGTGCTGCGGCAGGACGAACTGCGCGCGAAGGCGGGGCCGGATCTGTTCATCGAGGAGCGGATTTGGTCGGGCATCGGGCTGGCGCGCAGCGGTTGCGCGAGCGCGATCGTGGGCGATCCGGACCAGGTGCTGGCGAAGCTGAATCGTTACATGGACATGGGCATGCGGGCGTTTGTGCTGAGCGGCTATCCGCACCTCGACGAGTGCGACCTGTTCGCGCGGCACGTGCTGCCGCGGCTGCCGACCTGCCAACTGAACCGCGTGCAGGGGCGGCGGGTGGAAAATCCGGTGACGCCGTTGACGACGGCGCCGCGCCGGTGAGCGGGCGAGGCCGCGGAGAGGCCGCGACGCGGCGGGCGGAACGGCGAACGGCTGGGTGCGACGGAGGGGCGGATGAGGGCGGAGGAAAAATTTCAAATGACGCAGACATCAACGAAGCGGGAGGCGGTGCGGTTCGGGCTGGTCGGATTCGGCGCGTGGGGGCAATGCCACGCGCAGGCGATCGCGGAGAACCCGGACGCGCGGCTGGCGGCCATCGTGGCGCCGTCGGAGGCGTCGCGGGCGGCCGCGGCGAAGGCGCACCCGGAGGCGCGGATCTTTTCCGATCACCGGACGATGCTGCGGGAAACGGACGTCGACCTCGTGGACATCGTGACGCCGAGCCACACGCACCGTGAGATCGCGACGGAGGCGTTGGCGGCGGGGCGCGACGTGTTGCTGGAGAAGCCGGTGGCGACGACGCTGGCGGACTGCCGGGCCATCGTGGAAACGGCGGAGCGGTGCGGACGGAAGCTCGCGGTCGGGCACGAGCTGCGGCTCTCGGCGCAGTGGGGCGAGATCAAGCGGCAGATCGAGCGCGGCACGATCGGGGAGCCGCACTACGTGCTGGTGGAGTTGTCGCGGCGACCCTACCGGCTGGGCGCGGACGGTTGGCGCTACGATGCGGCGCGGGTGGGCAGCTGGGTGCTGGAGGAGCCGATCCACTTCTTCGACCTCGCGCGCTGGTATCTGGCGGGCGCGGGCGAACCGGTGGAACTGCACGCGTATGGGAAAGCCCGGGACGCGGGGCGACCGGGGTTGTTCGACAACTTCAGCGCGATGTTCCGGTGCGCGAACGGCGCGTATGCGGTGGTGTCGCAGACGCTGGCGGCCTTCGAGCATCACCAGACGGTGAAAGTGACGGGCAGCAAGGGGGCGCTCTGGGCGGGGTGGAGCGGGGCGATGGACCGGACGCAGCAGCCCAGTTTCTTCCTGAAGATTTTCGACGGGGAGACGCTGACGGAGCTTCCCTTCGCGCGGAAGAGCGGCGAAATTTTCGAGCTGCGGGAGGAAATCGCGCGCTGCGTGCAGATGGTGCGCGGCGAGGCGACGCCGGCGGCGGACGGCCGCGACGGACTGTGGTCGGCGGGCCTTTGCCTGCTGGCGGAGGAGTCGATCCGGCAGGGCCGCGCGCTGCGGGTGGCGGAGTTTCTCCCATGAGCGCGGCCACCGACAACGAAGGCGGGCGGCGCTGGTATGACGGCGTGACGCGCTACCAATGGCTGGTGCTGATCATCGCGGCGCTCGGGTGGGTGTTCGATGCGTTCGAAGGGCAGCTCTACAACATCACGCGCGGCGACATGCTGCCGGACCTGTTGACGCGGGCGAATCCGGACGCGGACGCGGCGACGATCCGGGCGCTGACGACGCAGTGGGGCGAGCGGTTTCTCGGGATCTTTTTGATCGGCGGCACGCTGGGCGGCTGGCTGTTCAGTTCGCTGGCGGACAAGTGGGGGCGGAAGCCGGTGATGGCGCTGACGATCCTGTGTTACAGTATCTTTTCCGGCCTGACGGCGGGGGCGACGGAGCTTTGGCAGGTGGGCGTGCTGCGGTTTTTGGTCGCGATGGGCGTGGGCGGCGAATGGGCGGTGGGCGCGGCGCTGGTGGCGGAAGTGTTTCCGAAGCACGCGCGGGAGCGGGCGGGCGGGATTTTTCATGCGACCAGCGTGGCGGGCGTGTGGCTGGCGGCGGCGGTGGGGCTCGCGGTGGAGCCGAACTGGCGCCTCGCGTATTTGATCGGCGTGGGCCCCGCGCTGCTGGTGCTGTGGGTTCGCGCGAGTATCAAGGAACCGGAGACGTGGGAGCAGGCGCGGCGGGAGAAGGCGGAGCGGCTCGGGAGCTTTTCGGAGCTGCTGGGCGATCCGCGGTGGCGGTCGCGGGCGGTGTGGGGCGCGCTGCTGGCGATGGTGGGGCTGGCGACCTTCTGGGGGGTGGTGGTGGCCGGGCAGAACCTCGCGGAGGATCTGCTCCGGCGGCTGGGCGCGCCGGCGGAGACGATCGGGAGCCGGGCGAAGATCGCGTTCGGCTTCGTGCAGGCGACGGGGGCGC
>JBILLY010000643.1:0-3581 GCA_044375835.1 Opitutaceae bacterium | reverse complement strand
GCGACCTCACCGGCTGGGGCTACACCGGCCAGCCGCCCTTCGACGGGAAACTCGATGCCGTCGACGGTCGCTTCGCCGCGCGCAACGGCCGGCTCGTCGTGACGGTGGCCCGCGAGGAGCGCGCCCACCGGAAGCTGATGACGACGCGGCAATTTCCCCGCGACTTCACGCTGAAGTTCGAATTCCGCGCGAGCCCCAACGCCGACAGCGGCGCCTTCATCCGCGAGCCGCAACTGCAGGTGCGCGACTACCACCTCGCCGGGCCCTTCCACGCGTTGAAAAACTACAAGCCGCTCGACTGGAACGAAGTCATCGTGACCGTGCGCGGCGGTCTCGCCCGCGCGACCTGCAACGGCGAGGTGCTGATCGACGCGTTTCCGGTGCCCGCGACCGGCCCGATCGGCGTCGAGAGCGACAAGGGCCAGATCGAGTATCGCCGCATCCAGGTGAAGGAAGCACGCTGAGGCGCGCCGTCGCGGCGGGTGCTGCGACCTTGAAGGATCGTGGCCTGCCGTCCGACGCGCATGGCTGTCGTAGCCCCGCTCGTGAGAGCAGGGACCGGCTGGGTGCCAACTGCCAAATGGTCCCGCCTCTCACGAGGCGGGCTGCGTCAAGCCATCGGAGGCCGCGATTCTTATCGGACGCTGCACTGGCACTGCCGGCGCTCCGCGTCGGTTGTCCCGCGTTTTTCCGCTTTGAAACCGGCGGCGCCTGCGCCGTGCTGGTGCGATGTCTCCCAGTGTCGTCGGCCAACGGTGTGTCAGTGAGCGCGAGCCCGAGCTCGGGCTCGGCGTGGTCGTGCAGGTCGATCCGCCGGCGAAACGCATCGCGGTGGCCTTTCCCGCGACCAACGAAAAGCGCCTCTACGCCCTCGGCACCGCGGTGCTGAAGCGCGTCGTCTTCCGCACGGGCGAGACCGTGACGCCGCGCGACGGCGCACCGTTCGCGGTCGAGCGGACGGAGGAGCAGGGCGGCCTCGTGACGTATCTGGGTGGCGGCGGGCGCCGCGTGCGCGAGGATGCGATCTCCGACGTGACGAGCGTGAGCGAGCCGACCGAGCGATTGCTCGCCGGGCAGACGGATCCGGCGGAGGTGTTTGAGCTGCGGCTGCGCACGCTGGAGACACAGGCACGCTACCGCAGTTCGCCGGTGCGCGGGTTTCTCGGCGGCCGGCTCGAGCTGATCCCGCATCAGCTCTACATCCTCCACGAGGTCGCGTCGCGCCAGCTGCCGCGCGTGCTGCTCGCCGACGAGGTCGGCCTCGGCAAGACGATCGAGGCCTGCCTCATCGTGCAGCGCCTGCTGGCCGTCGGGCAGGCGAAACGCGTGCTCGTGCTCGTGCCCGAGACGCTCACGCACCAGTGGTTCGTCGAGCTGCTGCGCCGCTTCAATCTCTGGTTCAGCATCTACGACGAGGCGCGCTGCGCCGCGTGCGAGGCGAGCGACCCGGGCAAGAATCCGTTTCTCGCCGCGCAGCTCGTGCTCTGCAGCACGCCGTTTCTCGCCCACCTCGAAAATCGCCGCGAGCAGGCGGTCGAGGCGGGCTGGGATCTCGTGGTCGTCGACGAGGCGCACCACCTCGCGTGGTCGCCGGAGGCATCGAGCCCCGAGTATGCGCTCGTGGAGCGGTTGGCCGCGCGCACGCCCGGCCTGCTGCTGCTCACGGCCACGCCGACGCAGCTCGGCCTCGCGGGGCACTTCGCGCGCCTGCGTCTGCTCGATCCGGCGCGCTACGACGACTACGACGCGTTCCGCGCGGAGGCCGAGGGCTTCGGCACCGTCGCCGGCGTGGCGGAAAAGATCATCGAGCAGAAACCGCTCGCGCCGAAAGACCACGCGGCGCTGAAAAAAATCTTCACCCGCGACCGCGACGGCCTCGCCGCCCACCTCGACGCGCTCGCCGCCGGCAAGCCCGGCGCGCGGGAGGCTTTGCTCCGCTCGCTGCTCGACCAGCACGGCACCGGCCGCGTCGTCTTTCGCAACACTCGCGCGGCGATGACGGGATTTCCGAAACGCAGATTCTGCCCCGTGCCGCTCGAAGCGGGCGGCAACCTCGCGCTGCTCGCGCGCACGGCGCGGGAACTTCAGGCCGAGGAAACCGGCACCGACGCGACGATCCGCTACTCGTTCAAAGAAGATCCGCGGCTCGACTGGCTCGTCGGCTTCCTGAAGGAAAACCGCACAGCGAAGGTGCTCTTGATCTGCAAGACGCAGCGCAAGGCGCTCGCCCTCGACGCGGCGCTGAAGGAGAAGGCGTCGTTCAAGGTCGGGCTCTTTCACGAAGGTCTGCCGCTCGTGCACCGCGACCGGCAGGCGGCGTGGTTTGCGGAGGCCGACGGCGCGCAGCTGCTGCTCTGCTCCGAGATCGGGAGCGAAGGGCGCAACTTCCAGTTCGCGCACCACCTCGTGCTCTTCGACCTGCCGCTCAACCCCGGCCTGCTCGAGCAGCGCATCGGCCGCCTCGACCGCATCGGGCAGACTCAGACGATCCGGCTGCACGTGCCGTATCTGCGCGGCAGCGCGGACGAGTGCGTGGTCGCGTGGTATCACCGCGGACTGGATGCCTTCGAGACGCCGATCCACGGCGGCAACGACTACCAGGAGCAGTTTCGCGCGCCCCTGCTCGCGCTGGCGCAGGCCTTCGACGGCGGGTCGGCGGAGACCGGAAAACTCGACGCGCTCGTGGCGGAGACGGCGGCCTTCCGGACGCAGCTGCTGGAGAAAATGAAACGGGGCCGCGACCGGCTGCTGGAACTCAACTCGTTCAACCGCGAGGTCGCCGAGCGCGTGATCGCGCAGATCCGCGCGGCGGAGGCCGACGCGACGCTGCGCGACTTCCTGCTGGCGCTGCTCGACCACTTCGGCGTGCGCGTGAAAGAGCACGAGGAGGGCGACGTGTTCCTCGATCCCAGCCACGCCTATGTGGAAGGGTTTCCGTCGATCCCGGCCGACGGCATGCTGGCGACGTTCAGCCGCACGCGGGCGATCGCGCGGGAGGACATCCGGTTTCTCTCGGCGGACCACGCGCTGGTGCAGGATGCGACCGACCTGCTGCTCGAATCTCCCGCGGGCACGACCGCGTTTGGCGCGATCGAGGCGGACGAGCCCAATCTGCTCGTCGAGGCCGTCTACGTGCTGGAGCCGGTGGCCGACCCGCGCTGGCACGTGGACCAGTTTCTCGCGCCGACGCCGGTGCGCGTGCTGGTCGACCTGCGCGGCACGGACCTGAGTGCGGAGCGGTCGGCGCGGGCGATCGCGGCGGATTTCCAGGAGACGGACATCCACCGGTTCCTCGAGCGGCCGGGCTTCGACGGGGCGCTGTTGAAGACGATGCTGGAGTCCGCCGGCGACCACGCGGCGACGCGGGCGCAGGCGACGAAAACCGCCGCGCTCAAGGCGGCGGACACGGTGCTCACGGCGGGCGTGCAGCGCCTGCTCGACCTGCGGAAACTCAACGACCACGTGCGCCCCGAGGAAGTGGCCTTGGCGCAGGAGCGGCTGGCCCGCACCCGCGAGGCCATCGCCGGCGCGCGCCTGCGGCTCGACGCGCTCCGCCTGATCGTCGAGGGCGAGCTGGACGA
>JBILLY010000641.1:0-3582 GCA_044375835.1 Opitutaceae bacterium | reverse complement strand
GGCGCGGGGGAGGAAGGACCAAGGGCCAAGGGATCACGGACCGAGGGGCCGGGGAACGGAGGCGGGGGATGGGGGGCCTTGGTCGCTTGGGCACGCAGCCGTTTTTCCGCGAGGCGGAAGAGGTCGGCGAATTCGTGGGCGCGGTCGGTGCGGCGCCAGTCGCGATACTCGGTCTCGTAGTCGACGTAGGGATCGGGGCCCTGGCCGCGGTAGTAGGCGTCGTCGTAGATGGCGAAGCCGGAGAAGGGCTCGACGAACATGAGTTCGCAGGCGCGGCAGCGGTGGAAGTCGAAGTCGCGGCGCAGGAAGGTGCCGGCTTTGGTGCCGCGGTGGTCGAGGTCGGGGGAGCCGCAGGCGCGGCAGCGGAGGGAATTCATGCGGGGCCGGCGGACGCGGCTGGAACGCGGGCGCGGCGGAAAGTGAGGAAAAGCGTGAAGGCGAGGAGGGCGGCGCCGAGGGCGCAGAGCGTGACGTAGCGGGCCCAGAAGCGCGGGCTGTAGGTGATCGTGATGCGGTGGTCGCCGGCGGCGTCGATCGCGACGCCCTTGAAGGCGTGGTTGAGGCGGAGGACGGGGACCTTGCGGCCGTTGAGCGCGGCGCGGAAATCGCCGGGCCAGTGGGCTTCGGTGAGGACGGCGACGCCGGGGCCGTTGGCGCGGACGCTGAAGGAGGTGGTGTTTTCGGTGAGCCGGTAGGAGGTGGCGGGGGCGGAGGTGCGGGCGGCGAGATCGCGCGGGAGTTTTTCGAGGGCGGCGCGGGCGAGGCCGTCGGCGGGGTCGAACGCGGCGAGCGGGCGGCCGGCGGAGTCGCGGAACCAGCGGACGAGGTCGCCGAGTTGGCCGTAGGGGACGGCGGTGTCGGTGAAGAAGGCGCGCGGCCAGGCGGTGGGGCTGGTGTAGACGTCGAGGTCGGCGGGTTGGACGAGCGTGAGAGCTTTGCCGAGGGCGCCCTGGTCGCTGCGGTAGTCGAAATAGTAGCGGACGTTGAGGGCGTCGAAGAACGGGCGGGCGGCGGCGACGGTGGCGGCGTCGGCGTAGAGGCGCGGAGCCAGGGGTTCACGAGGGCATCGGGGCCGTGGATGGTTTCGAGGCCGTAAACGCCGGTCCAGCCGGGGAAGAAGTTGCCGTGGAGGCCGAAGCCGCGGGCGGGGTCCTTGGCGTGGGCGGCGCGGACGAGCTGCATGGCCTCGGACTTGGCGTGGAAGCGGACGCGCTCGGTGGGGCGGGAGGTGAAGGACTCGAACCCGACGGCGGAGGCGTGGAGGCCGTGGCGCCACAGCAAAACGGATACGCAGGCGGCGAGGACGAGGCCGCGGGCGGGCGAGCAGAACCCGCGGAGGGCGGCGCCGCGGACGGCGACGGCGAGCACGGCGAGGGCGACGAGCAGGGCGGCGAGGTAATCCCAGATGAACGGGTGGATCTGGAGGACCTGACCCGGCTGATGGACGGTGAAGATGGGGCCGTAGATCGGGCGGTGCGCGGCCTGGCGGAAGGCGATCCAGGCGAAGACGAGACCGAAGAGCAGGAGGCCGGCGACGACGAGGTCGCCGCGGCCCGCGGGGGTGCCGAGACGGCGGGCGGCGGCGGCGAAGCCGACGCCGGCGAGCACGGCCCAAAGGACGAGGAGGGCGCAGGAGAAGGTGTTGTCGAGATGGGCGATGTTGCCGAGGAACGGCAGGCGGACGATCCACTGCGGGGAGACGAGGCCGAAGGCGAGGGACAGGGGAAGGAGCGAACTGGCGGCGAGGGCGACGACGGCGGGGCGGGCGAAGTGGGTGCGGAGCGTGGCGAGGAAAAAGAGGAAGCCGCCGAGCAGGAGAAAATTGAGCGACGGGCTGAAGACCTGGTCCTTCGACATGAGCGGCCGGTAGAAGATCTCGTCGAAGGCGCCGAGGAGGAGCGTGGGCTGTATCTGGTAAGCGGAGACGGCGTTGTAGCCGGTGTAGGCGTTTTTGAGCGTGTCGAGGAAGGAGCCCCAGATCGGCGCGGTGAGGAGGACGAAGAGGAGGCCGAACCAAAGGAGGGTGCCGAGCTTGGCGAGGCGTTCGCGCCAGGTGCCGCCGGCGGCGAGGACGATGCAGCCGCCGGAGAGGTTCATGCACACGAGGAGCATGTAGGCCTCCTTCACGGTGCCGCTGTTCATGAGGGCGAGGTTGGCGACGACGAGGGCGAGCGCCCAGAGGTCGGCGGCGCGGCGGGTGGACGCCTGGGCGACGCGCACGAGGCAGTAGAGCGGCCACGGGGCGTAGCAGAGGCTGAAGAACGCGGGGTGGTTTACCCGGTAGAGGAAGAAACCGATGAACGGCGCGGCGGCGGCGACGATCAACGTGGGGAGGAAAGGCGAAAGGCGAAAGGCGGAAGGCGAAAGGGACGGAAAGGCCGGGCGGCCGGGCGGCGCGGAGGTCGCCTGGTGGTGGGGGGCCTGGGTTTCCGGGTCCTTCGTCAGGGCGAGGACGATGAGGCCGAGGGCGAGGGCGAAGAGCCATTTGGCGACGAGGTATTTGAGGTCCCAGGCCCAAGCGGCGCCGTTGGCGGCGACGACGAAGAGGTGGAGCGGGTCGCCGAACATCGACTGGCCCTGCGCGAGGAGCGGGACGCCGAGGGCGTTGTAGCGGTTCCAGAGCGGCAGCTCGCCCTGCAGGAGGGCGCGGTGCTGCATCATGGAAAACGGCACGTGCTGCCACATGACGGCGCCGATGTCGGAGAGTTTTACGTCGGTCAGCTCGGAGGATTTGTAGCCGGGCAGCGTGGGGTAGGCGTCGTAGAGGAGGATCGTGCCGAGGTTGGGGGAGACGTAGCTCTTGCCGAGGAAGACGACGGGGTAGGCGGAGGCGACGACCGCGACGGCGGCGACGAGCGCAAGGGCGCGGCGCGGGCGGGCGGCGAGTGCGGCGGCGCCGGCGGCGAAGGCGCGGCGGAGGCGCGGGGCGCGGTCGAGGACGAGGAGGGCGAGGGCGAGGGCGGCGAAGATCGGGAGAATGTAGGGCGCGGAGCCGCGGAGGTAGTCGGTCGACGAGGCGTGGACGAGGAGCGGGCGGGCGAGACGGGTGGCGATCTGGGGGTCGTCGCTCGTGGGGGCGCTCACGACCTCGATGCGGGTGGGCGAGGCCGAGAGGGTTTGGACCTGATTGGTCGCCGCGAAGCCCTCGAGCGGAATCTCCGCGATGAGACGACCGGTGGGAGAGAGGGCGCGGAGGCCGAGCAGCACGGTGGTGGCGCCGCGGTCGAGGGGATCGACGCGCAGGCCGGTGTAGGTGCCGGGCGGGAGGGCGATGCGGTGCGTCTGCGGGGCGGAGCCTGCGGTGGTCGTGAAGCGGCCGGAGAGCTCCTCGCTGAGGCCGGTGCCGTCGTCGAAGAAGATCTGGACCGGGCCGGCGGCGGTGGCGGTCAGGCGGACCTCGAGGGAGAAGAGGTCGGGACGCATTTTCGCCGCGGGCAGAAACGGCAGGGCGGCGACGACGCTGAGGAGCGCGGCCGCGAGCAATGCCGTGGGCGAAAAAAACTTCATGCGAGCCGGGCAGTGTCGGGGCAAGGGCGCGCGGGCGACAAGGGATTTTCCGGGACGCGGGCGAGGGCGGCGCGA
>JBILLY010000642.1:0-3582 GCA_044375835.1 Opitutaceae bacterium | reverse complement strand
GAGCAACCTCGTGGCGATCATGGGCCGGATGGCGACGCGCGAGCGGCGGACGGTGACCTGGGCGGAGGTGCTGGCGTCGAAACAGGTGCTGCAGGCGGAACTCGGCGGGCTGGAGGCGTGAGCAACGCGAAGACGAGGAACGGAGACCACCCCATGAATTCGACGACATCACGGTTTTCCCGGAGAGCGTTTTTGCGCACGACGACCGGCGGCGCGGCGGCGGCGCTGGCGGCTGCGGCGGCGACCGGCGGAGGCGCGGGCGCGGGACACGCGCGGGCGGCGGAGCCGGCGCGTGGAGGGACGCCGGGCGGCGGGGCGGCGGAGGGGTTCAGGATTTTTGCGTGCGACTGGACGCTGCAGAAGACATGCAACCCGGAGGCGTTCGCGGTGGCGAAGCGGATCGGGCTCGACGGCGTGCAGGTGGATTTCGGGCGGTTGAAGGCGGGCGAGACCAGATTGCCGTTGTTCGATCCCGCGCAGCAGGACCGGATCATGGCGGCGGCGCAGGAAAGCGGGGTGGCGATCGCGTCGCTCGCGCTCGGCGTGCTCAATACGGTGGCCTACAAGACCGAGGCGGTGACGGAGCAGTGGGTGACCGACAGCATCGGGGTGATGCAGCGGATGGGGCAGCGGGTGGCGTTGCTGGCGTTTTTCTCGAAGGGCGACCTGGTCGGCGATGCGGCGGGCACGGCGGAGGTCGTGCGGCGGCTGAAGCGGCTGGCGCCGCGGGCGGAGGCGGCGGGGGTGGTCTTCGGCATCGAGTCGTGGCTGAAGGCGCCGGAGCTGGAGCAGATTCTCGACGCGGTGAAGTCGCCGGCGGTGCGCGTCTACTACGACGTGGGCAACATGCAGAAAGTCGGCGAGGACATCGGCGCCGCGATTCGGCGGCTGGGCCGCGAGCGCATCTGCGAAGTGCACTTCAAGGACTACGACGATCTCTACGGGAAGGGCTCGATGGATTTCCCCGCGGTGCGGGCGGCGCTGGATGCGGCAAAGTATCGCGGCTGGGTGGGCATCGAGGGCGTGAAGACGCCGCTCGGGGTCGAGCCGAGCATCCGCTACGATCTGGATTACCTGCGGCCGTTGTTTCCGGCGAAGGCCGGGCGCGGCTGAGCGGCCGAAGCGGGCCGACACGCGGCGCCGCAACGAAAACGAATTCCCAAATCTCCATGCAAACCTGTCCCCTGCGCACGTCCGTGATCGGCAGCTATCCGTTTCCGAGCTGGCTCGAATTCGCGAGCCAGCATCTGGCCGAATTCGGGCGCTCCGATGTGAGCGAGATCCAGAACGACGCCGTCATCGCCGCGGTGCACGACCAGTGCGAGGCCGGGCTCGACGTCATCACGGACGGCGAGCAGACGCGGCTGGATTTCAACCTGTCGTTCTACGGCTACCTCGAAGGCATCGAGCTGGAGGGCTCGTCGCCGCGCCGGTTCGGTCCGCCGGCGCACGACCAACGCGGGAAACACGCGATCACGGGCGAGCTGCGGGCGCCGCGCGGGTTGGGCGTGACGGAGGAGTTCAAGCGGTTGCAGCGGCTGGCGCCGGCGGGGCCGACGCTGAAGGCGAGCGTGCCGGGGCCGTATACGTTGAGCGGGCGGCTGGTGCCGAACGCGCAGTATCGCGACCGCTGGGCGGTGGCGGAGGCGCTGCTGCCGCTGGTGCGCGCGGAGCTGGAGGCGCTGGTCGCGGCGGGCTGCCGGGAGGTGAGCGTCGATGAGCCCTCGATGAGTTGCTACGCCTACAAGGAGGATCCGCGGCGGTTCACGGATATGTTCAACCGCACGGTGGAGACGGTGGCGGGGAAGACGCGCGTGTGCACGCACCTGTGTTTCGGCAACTACAAGGGGCGGGCGATCGCGCCGCGGCGGGTGGCGCCGATGTTTCCGGCCTTTCTGGATTTCAAGGCGGACGAGATGCACGTGGAGATGGCGAGCCGGGAATTCGCGGAACTCGAGGTGATCGGGCTGATCGCGCGGCGCATGGACGCGGCGGTGGGCATCGTCGACGTGAAGAGCTACTACGTGGAAACGCCGGAGGACATCGCGGCGCGGGTGCGGAAATGCCTCGAGCACGCCCCGGCGGAACGCCTTGTCTTCGCGCCGGACTGCGGGCTCAGCCAGACGGCGCGGTGGGCGGCGCAGCCGAAACTCAAGAACATGGTCGCCGGTGTGCGCGCGGTGCGGAAGGAGCGCGGCCTGCCCGGCGCATGATCGAGCCCCTGCAGAAAGACGAGGCGCTGCTGGCCGACATCGCGGCGGCGCGGGCGCGGCCGGATGCGGCGCGCCTCGACGTGTGGTGGCTCGGGCAGAGCGGGTTCTACGTGCTGTGGGCGGGCGAGGCGTTGGTGTTCGATCCGTATCTGAGCGATTCGCTCACGACGAAGTATGCGGCGACGGACAAGCCGCACGTGCGCATGACGGCGCGGGTCGTCGATCCGGCGCGGCTCAGCGGCGTGAGCGCGGTGACCTCGACGCACAACCACACGGATCACCTGGACGCGGAGACCTTGCGGCCGCTGTTCGCGGCGTCGCCGGCGGCGAAGCTGGTGCTGCCGGCGGCGAATGTCGGGTTCGCGAGGCAGCGGCTCGGGGCGGCGGCGGAGGGGCGGCTCGTGCCGTTGGCGGAGGGGGTGCGTGGTCGGGTGGGCGAGTTTGAATTCGAGGCGGTGCCGGCGGCGCACGAGGAGTTGAGCCCGGAGTATGCGGGCTTCGTGGTGCGGGCGGGGCCGTTCACGCTCTATCACAGCGGGGACACGGTGCCGTTTCCCGGCATGGCGGAGCGCCTGCGGCCGGCGGCGGTGGACTTGGCGTTGCTGCCGATCAACGGCCGGGCGCCGGAGCGGCGGGTTTCGGGCAACCTCGACGGCGAGGAGGCGGCGGAGCTGGCGGCGGCGATCGGGGCGCGGTGCGTCGTGCCGTGCCACTACGAGATGTTCGCGTTCAACACGGCGTCGCCGGCCCTGTTCGTGGCGGCGTGCACGCGGCGGCGGCAGCCGATGGCGGTGCTGCGGGCAGGCGAGCGACTGACGCTTGAGGCGCGGCGGGACGGCGGCACAGTCGGCTGAGTTTTCCCACCTGCGCCTTCGCCCCATGAAGAAACTCCGCGTTGCCGGCCTCAATTTCGACCACATGCACATGGGCGATCTCCTGCGCCTGTGCCATGAGCATCCCGACGTGGAAATCGTGGGCGTGTGCGACGCGGAACCGGCGCGGATGGCGGCGGCGGTGCGCAATTTCGCGATCCCGGCGGAGCGGGTGTTCACGGAGCCGGAGCGCTGCCTGGAGGCGACGCGCCCGGACTTCGTGGTGCTGTGCCCGGCGACGGCGGAGCATGCGGACTACGTGGAGCGGGTGGCGCGCCACGGGGTGCACATGCTGGTGGAGAAACCGTTCGCGGCGTCGTTGGCGGACTGCGACCGGATGATCGCGGCGGCGAAGCGCGCGAAACGGCAACTCGCGATCAACTGGCCGCTGCGCTGGTATCCGGCGCACGTCACGGCGCACCGGTTGCTGCGGGAAGGGCGGATCGGCGCGCTGCAGGAGGTGCATTTTTACGACGGCAACCGCGGGCCGCTGTGGC
>JBILLY010000640.1:0-3587 GCA_044375835.1 Opitutaceae bacterium | reverse complement strand
GCGGACGGACGCGGTGTGTTTCTCGGCGTGCCCGGGATGAAGCCCGTGATGCAGCTGCGCGTGGGCTGGTCGCTGGCGACGGCCGACGGACTCGCGTTCGAGGAGAACGCCTACACGACGCCCTACGAGCTGGCGAAATTCGACCCGCGGGCGGAGGGTTTCGGCGACATCGCGGTCGATCTCACGCCGCGCGCGGCCGCCGCGGCGGCGGACGCCGGCCCCGCGTCCCTCGCGGAGGGACAGCGGTTGGCGCAGTTGTTCGCGTGCGTGGCGTGCCACGCGACGGAGCCCAATCCGATGGTCGTGAAAAACGGTCCGGTGTGGAAGGGGCTCTACGGCAGCGAGCGCACGGTGTTTGCCGGCGGCAAGCCGGTGAAGGTGACGGTCGACGACGCCTACGTGCGCGAGGCGATCCTCGATCCGTCGGCCAAGATCGCGGCCGGCTACGAGAAGAGCGAATACGCGATGCCGAGCTTCGCCGGCGTGCTCACCCCGACGCAGGTCGACTCGCTGGTGCTCTACGTGAAGAGCCTGAAATGAAAGGCGCGGCGGACGACGGCGGCGCGGACCAGCGCGGGGCGGCGCGCGGCGCGACGACGGGGCCGCGGGAGCGGAGGCGCGGGTGATGTTTCGCACCGTCGCGATCGTCGGGGCCGGCGCGATCGGCTGCTACTACGGCGGGCGGCTGGCGCTGAGCGGTTGCGACGTGCGGTTCCTGTTGCGCGGCGACTTGGATGCGGTGCGGGCGCGCGGGTTGGAATTGCGCGAACGCGACGCGACGCGGCGGCTGGCGCCGGTGGCGGCGTTTGGCCGCGCGGAGGAGATCGGGCCGGTCGACCTCGTCGTGATCACGCTGAAGACGACGGCGAACGCGGCGTTGCCGGCGCTGTTGCCGCCGCTGCTCGGGCCGCGCACGGCGGTGCTGACGCTGCAGAACGGCCTGGGCAACGAAGAGCAGGTGGCCGCGGTCGTCGGCGCGGAGCGCGTGCTCGGCGGATTGTGCTACATCGGCGTGACGCGCGAGGCGCCGGGCGTGATCGCGGGTTACCACACACCGGGCAAGCTGGCGCTCGGGGAGTTCGGGCAGCCGGCGGGCGAGCGGGCGCAGGCGGCGGCGGAGCTGTTTGCCGCGGCGGGCGTGCAGACGCGCACGGTGGCGGCGTTGGCGGAGGCGCGCTGGCAGAAACTGATCTGGAACGTGCCCTTCAACGGCCTGGCGATCGCGCGCGGCGGACTCACGACGGACCGGTTGCTGGCGGATGCGGCGATCGCGGCGGAGGTGCGGCCGTTGATGGACGAGGTCGCGGGCGCGGCGCGGCACTTCGGCCACGCGGTGCCGGAAGAGTTTATCCGATCGCAACTCGACGTGACGCCGACGATGGGCGCCTACGCGCCGTCGAGCCTCGTGGACTTTCTGGCGGGCCGGGAGGTCGAGCTCGACGCGATCTGGGGCGAGCCGCTGCGGCGTGCGCAGGCGGCGGGTTGGCCGATGCCGCGGCTGGCGGCGCTGCACGCGGAGCTGGTCGCGTGCGTGCGGCGCGGCGTCAGTTGACGGGCGACGCGCCGCCGGAGACGCCGAAGGGCGGGGCGGACGCGGCACGGCGGGCGCGCCGGCGGGCGAGCGCGCCCTGCGCGGCGCGGGTGGCGAGCACGCCGAGGCTCCCGAGCCATATGAAGGGATCGACGACGTAGTCCCAGGCGTTGACGGATTCGAGGGCGTCGAAGGAGTAGCCGATGAGGCCGGCGAGGAGGAGCACGCCGAGGCGGTTGCCGACGGCGAGGAATGCGACGGCTAGGCCGGCGAGCGCCCAGGCGGCGACGCCGTGCTCCCAGCCCCAATAGTAAAGATCGAGCCGACCGGCGACCATCGGCTGGAGGTAGAGCGTCGAGCCGGCGATGGCGGCGAAGCGCCACACGGCGGTCCAGTCGGCGGCTTTCAGCACCTCGAGCCCGAAAAGCCGCTGCCAGAGGCCGGCGCAGACGACGCCGAGCAGGAGCATGCTGGGATTGGGGCAGAAGCCGAAGGCCCAGCTCCAGAGGCGCGCTTCGCCGACGGGGAGAAACAGGAGCAGCATCGCGGCGACCCCGAGCACGAGGCCGAGCCGGCGGGAATGCGCGCCCGGGCGGAGCCGCGCGGCGAGCCAGAGCAGGACGAGCCAGAGCGTCGCCACGAGCACCATCGCGTAGAAGGTCGGGATCATCGGCGGATCATTGCTGGGCGGCGACTTCCTGGCGCAGCTGGCGGTCGAGCCACGCGACGTTGAACTCGATGTGTTTGATGCGCTCCCGTTGCCAAGTGTAAGTCAGGTGGATACGGCCGGCGGCGTCGTTCACGAGGTAGGGGTAGGAGAACTCGCGGCCGGCGGCGGCCTCGAGGACGGGGCCGGCGCGCCAGGTGCGGCCGGCGTCGGGCGAGACGGCGAGGCGGAGGTTTTCGCGGCCGCTGTGGGCGTGGTTGTAGACGGCGAGGATGCGGCCGTCGGGCAGGCGCACGGCGTCGAGGGCGGAGTCGGGGTTGGGCAGATTGCTCGGCGCGGCGTCGGACCAGGTCCAGCCGTTGTCCTCGGAGTAGGCGGTGTGCATGCGGCGTTCGCGGCGACGGTCGCGCAGCATCATGAGCACGCGGTCGCCGCCGAGCGGGACGAGCGAGGGCTGGATGAGGCCGGTCTTGGCGGCGAGGCTGCGGAGGCGGTATTCGAGCATGCCGCCGGCGGGCTTGGGCGTGAGCCAGAGGACCTGGGGAAATTTGAGCGCGAGCTCGTGGTAAACGGGTAGGCCGATGCGGCCGTCGCTGGCGAAGATGGGCTTGTTGCGGACCAGCGTGCTGAGGTTGAAGAACGGGCTGATGGTGAGCCGCCGGCTCGGGCCCCAGGTGCGGCCGTTGTCGACGGAGGTTTTGACGTTGAGGGCGCTGCCGGACCAGCCGCCGACGGATACGCTCACGTAGACCATCCAGAGGGTGCCGGAGTGGTCGGGGAAGATGACGGCGTTGCCGACTTTTTTGATGACGCGGTCGAGTTCGACCTGCGCGATGGCGCGGTCGACGGCGACTTCGGGTCGGCTCCAGCCGGCGGCGCCGGGGGCGCGGCGGGCGGTGTAGACGGCGACATCGGCGGCGCCTTCGCGCGTGCCGCCATACCAGGTCGCGAGCAGTTCGCCGCCGGGCAGCGGGCAAATGGCGCTGCTGTGCGCGGCCGGCACGTGGGGGGCGGGCGAGACCCACGATTCGGCGAAATAGGGGGCGTCGGCGGCCGCCGGGGGCGCGCCGGCGGGAGCCCGGGCCGCCGCTGCGGCGGGCGTGGCGATCTTGACCGGCGCGGCGTCGAAGCCGTCGCGGTCGTGGCGGGCGGTGGCGAACCCGACGACGAGGGCGGCGGCGATGAGCACGACGCGGTGCCGCAGCGGCAGCGGCCGGCGGGCGGCGGGGCGCGGGTCGTCGTCGGGGGACGGCGCGGCGGCGGCCGCGGCGGGCGGGGCGGCGGGTTCGGGTTTAATCGGCACCTTTCCCCGTCTCGGGCGGCTTGCGGTTGTGACGCAGGAGGAAGCGCGCGGTTTCGTAGAACGCGGTGGCAAATTGCGCCTGGTCG
>JBILLY010000639.1:0-3589 GCA_044375835.1 Opitutaceae bacterium | reverse complement strand
GGAAATCATCGCCGGCCAGACGCCCGACAGGCGCGCCGACTCGCTCGGCGGCCAGCTCAACCTCAAGACGGCTTCGCCGCTCAACATGCGCGACAGACGCCGCGTGACCTACACGGCCAGCGGCCGCTTCTTCCCGTCCTCCTCGGAACGCACCCATGCCGTCGGCGAGCGCGGTATGCGCCCCGATTTCAGCGCGAGCTACCAGGAGGTCTTCAGCGTGGGCAAAGGCGTCCGCAACCTCGGCGTGATGGTCAACGCGTCGTATCAGGAAGTGCTCAACCAGCATGACTGGGACATTCTGCTGTGGGAAGGCACCACCAACCCGACGGCCCAGCTGCGCGACTACACCCGCAAGAGCGGCCTGAACGACCGCTTCCTGACGGCCTTCGGCGCCCGCGCCGACTACAAGTGGTCGGAATCGACCCGCATTTCGCTGCGCTTCCTCTACAACGGCGGTTCGGAGCCCTTCTTCAACTACACGGACGTGAATCCGTGGGCCTCGGCCAACCTGACGGTCTACAATCCGGCCGCGCCGGTCGCCACGGCTTCGATCATGCCCGGCTACACCAACCGCCGCATCGAATACCGCCCGACCACGACCACTGTCGCGGGCAACACCGTCGGCGCGGCGCAGATGCGCCTCTTCCCGCAGAAGTATTCGTTCACGAGCAAGAACCCGACGGGCACGCTGGCATTCGAGCACAACTGGGGCCGTCTCAAAGTCGACCACGCCTACCGCTGGAGCAACACGCACTGGAATTCCGGCGCGGGCACGGAGCGCGAAGGCGGCACCGTCGCGATGCGCACGCGCGATGCGATCGGCTTCATCTTCGATTATTCGGATCCGCGCGGAAAGGTCTTCACGCAGACCGCCGGCCCGAGCGTGACGGACGCGGCGAGCTACGCGGCCTTCGTCACCGCCAACGCCACCGCGACGCAACCCGTCGCACAGACGTCCACGGTGCTGACCAAGCGCGACACGATCACGGACACCAACGAAGTCACGGCCAACGTGAACGCGTCCTACCTGCTGCCCGTGGAGCATCCGATCACCGTCAAGGCCGGCCTCGAATCGGTGAACCGCCGCGTGAACAACCGGCAGGTTTATCCCCGCCGCTGGTATGCCAACGTCGGCACCGTGCTGCCGACGACCGGACTTATGCCCCTGACCGAGTTCGAGCGCGCACATGGCGGCGCCCGTCTCCCGATCGTCGATCCCGCCGCGATCAGCACCACGCTCGGCAACACCGCGATGTGGTATGAAGACGTGAACTTCACCGCGACTTCCCAATACACCAATCGCCGCATCTTCGAGGAAGGCGCCGATTCCGCCTACATCCAGGCGACGACGAAGTTCGGCCGTCTGACGGTGTTGGGCGGCGTGCGGCAGGAGTGGGTCACCACCGACACGTTCACGTTCTTCCGCGCCCGGACCACGCCGATCGCCGCGGAGCCCGATCACTTCAAGCGCGCCGCGCTCGACTACTCGCGTCTCTCGCGCGACGGCGACTACTCGAAGAGTTTCCCGAGCATCCACTTCGCCTACGACCTCACGGCCAACCTGAAAGCCCGCGCCAGCTGGTCCACCAGCTACGGCCGGCCCACGTTGGCGCAGGTGGTGGCGGCTCCGACCGCGAGCGACGCCGCCCGCACGGTCACGCTCGGCAACCCGGACCTGAAGCCGCAGCTGGGCAAGAACATCGACCTGAAGCTCGAGTATTACTACTCCGGCACGGGCATGGTCTCGGTCCGCGGCTACAAGAAGGACATCTCCGACTACATCGGTGCCTCCGGCCGTTCGGGCGAACTCGTCGGCGCCGGCACGGACAACGGCTTCGAGGGTCTCTACGAAGGCTACGAGATCATCCAGGCCCGCAACCTCGGCACCGCCACCTACAAGGGCCTCGAGTTCGATTTCCGCCAGCGTCTGACCTTCCTCCCGGGCGCGTTCAAGGGCCTGACCGTGCGGGCCAACTACACCTACCTGAAGTCCGAGGGGAATTTCGGCGGCACGGTCGGGTTCTCCACCAACCAGATCGCGGGCTTCATCCCGAAAGCCTACAATGTCGGCCTGCTCTACACCTACAAAAAATTCGGAGCCTCGTTCGACATGAACTATACGGACAGCTGGGCGGTGGTGAATGCCACGCCGGGCTCGGCGGCCAACCGCTTCCGCGAGCCGTGGCGCGTGATGAACGCCGGCGTCAACTACGCCATCTTCCGCGACACGACGCTCTTCATGAACGTCTCCAACCTCGCGCAGGAAGGCCGGCAGGAATACATCTTCCAGCCGGATCGCCCGCGTCACATGTATGTGATCCCGCGCGCGGTGAAGTTCGGCGTCACGGGCCGCTTCTGAGCCGCCCTCTTTCGGCAACTTTGCGAGCCGCGCCCCTTCCGGGCGCGGCTTTTTCTTTTTGGCCGCGAGCCGCAATCGGCTACGGTGCGCCCGTGCCCTCCGCGTCTCCCGTCGTTCCCGCGCTGCCGCGCCGCCGTTGGCTGGCGATCGCCACGGTCGCGCTGCTGGCGACGGCGATCGTGCGTCCGCCCGCGGCGGCGCAGGCCCCGGACGCGCCGGACGCGTTTCCCCGCCCGCCGGCGACCTGGGCGGAAGTGCAGGTCGAGCTGTCGCGGCGCGGATTTTCCGGCGGACCGATCGACGGCGTGCGCGGGCCGCAGTCGGCCGCCGCGCTCAAGGCCTTTCAGAAACGCGCAGGTGTGCCGGAGTCCGGCGAACTCGACGCCGCGACCCGCGCCGTGCTGCTGCTGGAGGAGCCGCCCTTCGCCGAGGTGGCGCTCGACGAGGACGACTTCGACTCGCTGCAGCCGGTCGGCGCGACGTGGCTGGAAAAATCGCAGCAGACGGCGCTGGCGCACGCGACGGCGCTGGAGCTCGCGGCCGAGCGTTTCCGCACGAGCCAGCCGTTTCTCCGGCGGCTCAATCCCGAGGTCGACTGGGACGCGCTCTCCACCGAGAGCACGTTTCTCGCGCCGCGCCTGCCGGCGCAGATGCGGCTCGGCCGGGCGGCGCGCCTCGCGATCGCGCTCGAGGCGCGGACGTTGCAGGTCTTCGACCGCGACGACACGCTGATCGCGCACTTTCCGGTCAGCATCGCGAAGAAGGCCGAGAAGCGGCCGGTCGGGGAATTGCGCGTCATCGTCGTCGTCGCCGATCCGGACTACACCTTCGATCCGGCGCTGTTCAGCGAGTCGGAGGAGGCGCGGACGCTGGGGCGGAAACTGATTCTGCCGCCGGGGCCCAACAACCCCGTGGGCGTGGCTTGGATCGGGCTCGACCGACCGGGCTACGGGATCCACGGCACGCCGGAGCCGGAGAAAGTCGGCCGCACCGAGTCGCACGGCTGCTTCCGGCTGGCCAATTGGGATGCGCGCACGCTGCTCGGCCTCGTCGCGGTGGGCACGCCCGTGGTGGTCGAGCCGTAGCGGGCGTGAGTTGAGCGTTGAGGATTGAGCGTTGAGACGAGCATTGCGCGATGCGGCTGCGCCGGCGAAGGCCACCGCAATAACCGGAACGTAGCCCGAAATTCCGGGCGGCAGGGCGAGGCGTCCCCGCCGAGCCGTCGCGGCT
>JBILLY010000638.1:0-3596 GCA_044375835.1 Opitutaceae bacterium | reverse complement strand
CAGGACGCTGAATTCGCCGCCGGCGATGGTGACGTTCTGCTGTTCGGAGTAGAGCCGGCCCGAGGACGCCGTGCTGCTGGGACTGTCCCAGATGCGGAAAATCACGGTGCGGTTGACCGGCGCGGTCGCGCCGAGGGGCGCGCCGCTCGCATCGGTCGCCCGCCCTTGGTAGGCGATGAGGCCGGGCACGGACGAGGATTGGGCAAACGCGGCCGCCGCGCAGCAGCACACGACGGCGAGGGAGCGGAGGAGCACGGCGGAAAAACGTGAAACCGGATTCATGGGATCAGCGGTCGGCGACGATGACGCGAGTGGAGACGTCCGGGTGGACGGCCACCCAGAGCCGGAATTTGTTGTAGGTCGGCTGGTAGGTGACGGTGCCGCCGGTGTAGGCGCCGGCCGCTGCGGCGAAGGCGACGGTGAACGAGGTGCGGTGCGGCACCGCGGTGACGGTGTAGGTGCCGTTGGGCGTGCCGGCGCCGGTCATGCCGGCGATCGTCACCGTGTTGCCGACCTGGATCGCGTGGGGGTTGTCGAGCGTGACGGTGAGCGTGCCGAGGCCGGCGACGACCGCACTCACGTTGGCCGTGATCGGCGGTCCGCTGTTCGCGGCGTTGGTCGGATTCGGATGCTGGTTCTGATTGTAGGGCGCGACATTGCCGGCGGTTCCGGCGCGCAAACTGCCGGGATAATAGGCGTAGAACCTGACCCAACTGTCCGGAGTCCGAGTGACGTCGTTGCCGTTGCCCGCATCGCCGGTCGTGTTCCACGTCGTGAGGCCGAGGCGAAAATTGCTCGAGCCGACGCCATTCTCGTAGGCACCGCGGAGCCGACCCCAAATCAGGCCGGGATAGCTGGCATCGGTCACAAAGCCGGGCTGCGTGAGATAGAAGGCGAAATCTTCGGTGCGCCAGTCGTTGAAGGTCACGCAGTGCTGCGCGATGACGGTGATGCGGCAGCCGTCGGCGTCGTTGCCGAGATCGGCGAGGTCGATCGGGAAAAGGAAAAAGCCCCTCGTGCGCTTGGTGACGTAGTCGGGGTCCATCCCCTGATTGTAGACATGCCGGCCTTTGCTGAACACGTCGCGCGCCCCGGCGTTGAGGTGGGTCGAGCCGACGCTGCCGGCCGCGAGCTTGGTCCCGACGGCGGCGCCGGGCGCGAGCTTGGCGTTGGTCACGGAGCCGTCGGCGAGTTTGCTCGAGTTGACGGAATCGGGCGCGAGCTTCGCCAGCGTCACGGCGCCGTCGGCAAGCTTCGAGCCGTCGACGACGGCGGCGGTGAGGTCGGCGGCGGCGATGGCGCCGTCGGCGATTTTGGCACCGTCCACGGAGTCGGCGGCCAGTTTCGTGGCGGTCACGGCGCCGTCGGCGAGTTTGGCGGCATCGAGGGCGCCGGGGGCGAGCTTGGCGGTCGTCACGGCGCCGTCGGCCAGTTGCGCGGCGCCGACGGCGTTGTTGGCGATTTTGGAGGTGACGACGCTGCCGTCGGCCAACTGCGCCGTGGTGACGGACGCGGCGGCGAACTTCGACGTGTCGACGGCACCGCCGCCGAGCGCGGCGGAGGCCACGGAGTCGTTGGCCAGCGCGCCGGCAACGATGCCGCCGGGAAGGAGCGTCTCCGCGAGCTGCGTGCGCAGGGCGAAGGCGGTGGCGACGATCCGCAGGCGCGGTTTCGCCTCGGGATCGTTGGCGGGATTGCCGTCGCCGTCGTCGACCGTGATGCCGAGCCAGCGGGTGGCGCCGCCGAAGGTGGCGGCGGAGAGGGGTGGGAACGCGTTGGAAGTCTCGCCGGCAACCGGCGTGCCGTTGCCGATGAGGGCGTTGAAATCGCCGGCGGAGACGGTGACGGTCTGCTGCTCGGAGAAGAGACGGTTGGCGGCGCCGGTGGCGGTGGCGTCGTCCCAGAGGCGGAACACGACCACGCGGTTGACCGGGGCCGCGGTGCCGAGGGGGACACCCGCGGCGTCGGCCAGGCGGCCTTGGTAACTGATCAGGCCGGGCACCGCGGAGCTCTGGGCCAGAGCCGCGAGAGGGAAGCAGGCGAGGAGGGAAAGGAGGCGGCGTTTCACGGCGGGAAAATCAGCGATCTGAGACGATGACGCGGGCCGACACGTCGGGATGGATGGCCACCCAAAGGCGGAATTTGGAGTAGGTCGGCTTGTGGGTGACCGTGCCGCCGGCGTAGGTCCCCGTCGCGCCGGCGAGCGCGACGACGAAGGTCAGGCGGTCCGGCACGGCGGTCACCGTAAACGTGCCGTTGGGATTTCCGGCGCCGGTGATGCCGGCCAGCGTGACCGAATCGCCGACTTGGATCGGATGCGGGTTCGCAAGCGTGAACGTGAGTTGGTTGGTGCCGGCGACAATCGAACCCAAGTTGGTCGTCACGGCCGGACCGCCGTTGTTCAGGTTGCTGGCATTGGGGTCTTGATTCGCATTGAACGGCGCCGGATTGCTGGTGCGCAGAAGGCCGGGATAATAGCCGTAAACATAAACCCAGTCGTAGGCCGCGAACATGCTGTCGCCATTGCCACTGCGTCCAGTCGCATTGAAGGTGGTCAGACCGAGACGCGAACTCGTGGACAGAACTCCAGCGTCGAATAATTGGATCGTCCGCAGCCAGAGCTTCTGCGGCACCTCGGCGTTATTGGTGAACGCGTCTTCCTCGATGTTGATGAGGTTATCCTGGGTGTGCCAGCTGCTCGCCGTCACGCAGTGCTGCGCGATAAACGTGACGACGCAGCCGTCGCCATCGGTGGCAAAGTCGCCGATATCGATCGGAAACAAGGTGAATCCCTTGGTCCGCTTCGTGACGTAGTCCGGATCCAGTCCTTGGTCGTAGATGTAGCGGCCCTTCCCGAGCGTGTCGCGCGTGGTGGGCGCGAAATGAGTCATGCCAACCGCGCCCGCGGCGATTTTGGTGCTGTCGACGGCGGCGTTGGCGAGATCCGCCGTGGCGACGGCTCCGTCGACGAGCTTCGCGGTGGTGACGGCATCGGGCGCGATCTTGGCCAAGGTCGCCGCGCCGTTGGCGAGGGCGGCGGTAGTGACCGCGCCGGCGGCGATGTCCGCGGCCGAGACGGTGCCGTCGGCGATCTTGGCGCTGTCGACGGAGTCGGCGCCGAGGGCGGCGAGGGTGATGGAGTTGTCGGCGATCTTGGTGGCATCGATCGCGCCGGCGGCGACCTTGGCGGCCGTGACGGCCCCGTCGGCGAGGGCGGCGGCGGTGACGGCGCCGCCGGCGAGCTTGGCGCCGGTCACACCGGCGTCGGCGAGCTGGGCGGTGCCCACGGCGGCGGGCGCAAGCTTGGCGGTGCCCACGGCGCCCGCCGCAATGGCGGCGGTGGCGACGGAGCCGGGCGCGAACGCGGCGGCGTTGACACCGCCGGCGGCGACGGATTCGGCGACCTGGGCGCGGAGCACGAAGGCGGCGGCGGTGAGGCGCTGGCGCACGGCGAGCTCGGTGTCGTTGGCGAGATTGCCGTCGCCGTCGTCGATCGTGACGCCGAGGAAACGTGCGGTGCCGGCGAAGACCGCGGCGGAGAGGGCGACATGCGGGTTGCCGGTATCGGCGGCGATGGCGGTGCCGTTGCCGATGAG
>JBILLY010000637.1:0-3599 GCA_044375835.1 Opitutaceae bacterium | reverse complement strand
CAGCTATCTCTTCCATTGGGTCAAATCTCCCGCCTTCGTCGCCGACATGGTGAACCAGGCAACGGGAGCGAGTTACCCGGCGGTTTCTGACCGCATCATTTTTGACTCACGCATACCCCTCCCACCGCTGACGGAGCAGCAGCGGATCGCGGAGGTGCTGGATCGGGCGGAGGCGTTGCGGGCCAAGCGCCGCGCCGCCCTTGCCCACCTCGACGCCCTCACCCAATCCCTCTTCCTCGACCTCTTCGGCGAATCCGTCTCCAACTCGAAAGATTGGTCTAAGGCGACGCTTGGGGAAGTAGCCGATATGGTGACCGGCTATCCGTTTCGCAGCGAAGAATACGATACGAGCGGCGATTCTGTTCGCCTCTGCCGTGGCGCGAACATTTTACCGGGACGCGTTGATTGGAACGATCTGGCACGCTGGCCGAAATCGAAAGCGACGGGCCTCGACGAGTTCAGCCTCGAAGCGGGCGACGTGGTAGTTGCAATGGACCGTCCTTGGATTTCCGAAGGATTCAAGATTGCTCGCGTTCAACCAGAGGATTGTCCGGCTTTGCTCGTCCAACGCGTGGCGCGACTACGAGGCCGAAACAAAACGCTAAACGAGTTCCTGTTCTACCTACTGAACCAACCTGCGTTCACTCGTCATTGCCGTCCGACGGAAACAACCATCCCTCATATTTCGCCCAAAGACATCCGCTCGTTCGCCTTTCCCCTTCCGCCCTTGGTCCTTCAGCGCGAATTCGCCCGCCGGGTGGCGGCGGTAGAGAAGCTGAAGGCGGCGCAGCGCGCGGCGCTGGCCGACCTCGACGCCCTCTTCGCCTCCCTCCAACACCGCGCCTTCCGCGGGGAACTCTGAGGCCCGCGCTGCCATGTCCCGGTTCACGCTCCACCCCGGCCGTTGGTATGCGATGACGTGGATCCTCCCCGGCGGCAGCTGGGAGCACTCGCCCATCTGGCTGGAGCACGTGCAGCCGCGGGGCGGCGGCCAAGGCCGGCTCGAGATCGACTTCTACCACGCCACCTATCCCGCGGGCGTGCGCGACAAACACTATGAGCTGCACACCCTGCGCCGCAGCTCCGGCTACTTGCTCGCCGAGGAGCGGGCGAGCGGAGGCGAGGAGCCGCGCGTCGTCCTGCTTCGGGAGATAAGCCTCGACTGGCTGCGCGCGCATTTCCCCGCCTTGCACCTGCGCGCCACCGCGGCCGAGACCCTGGCCGCCGAGCTCGACGCGCTCACCGACCGTCGTCCCCGCGCCCGCTGAGTCGCCCGCCATCCGCCATGCCCCGACGAAACCGTCCCCGTCGCTGCGCCCGTGGCCAGGTCCGAGTCGCGCCGGAGTGGCTCGCGGGCGGAGGCGAAGCCCTTTCGGCCGCTGCCTTGCGCCGCGCCCCGGGTCCGTCACGAGCCGGGAAACGAAACGGGAAACCAAGCGCCCGATGCTCCCGTCTGGAAATGGACCTTCCTACTGAAGCCAAACAACTTGTCGCCATTCCGTGTCCGGCATTGGCTTGGAAACGAAATCTGCTTTGAGTGCGGCCATGATCGTGCGCTACGAGCTGCCCCGCGACTGGATTCGTTACGACCGGGCCGGGATCTTCGACGAGCTGATGGCCGCCAAGGCCGCCATGCTCGCCCTCACCCAGATTCCCTACCAACGGAGCTGGGCGGACGAGTTGCAAAAGGTGCAGCTGAAGCGCGAGGTCGCCGGCACCTCCCGGATCGAGGGCGCCGAGTTCACCGAGCAGGAACTCGATGCCGCCATGCGGGAGACGCCGGAGCAGCTCGAAACCCGGTCGCAACGCCAGGCTGCCGCGGCCGTTCTCACCTACCGCTGGATCGCCCGGTTGCCGGCGGATCGCCCGGTCGATGTGGCCCTGATCTGCGACGTGCATCGCCGCCTCGTGACCAATTGCGACGACGACCACTGCGCGCCCGGCCGCCTGCGGGAGCGCGATCAAAACGTGACGTTCGGCGCGCCGCGCCATCGCGGCTGCGAGGGCGGCGACGAGTGCCGGCGCGCGATCGAGAGCCTGGTCGAGGCGGTCCGCACCCGCTACCGCGACCACGATCCGCTGCTGCAGGCGCTGGCCCTGCACTACCACTTCGCCGCGATGCATCCCTTCCTCGACGGCAACGGGCGCACCGCCCGGGCGCTGGAGGCGATCATGCTCCGCCGCACCGGTCTCCGCGATACCCTGTTCATCGCGATGTCGAACTACTACTACGAGCAGAAGACCGGCTACCTCAACGCGCTCAACGACACCCGCGCGGGAGACCACGACCTCACGGGGTTTTTCAAGTTCGCGCTCAAGGGCGTCGAGAGCCAGTGCCGCCGCCTCTTCGGCGAGATCCGCCTGCAGGTCACCAAAGCGCTTTTCCGAAACACGATGACGGATCTTTTCGGGCGCCTGCAGTCCCCGCGCAAACGCGCGTTGTCCGCCCGCCATGTGCAGGTGCTCAACCTGTTGCTCGACGAGGAGGAGATGCCGCTCCCCGCGGTCATCGAGCGAACGCGGCATTTCTACCGCGTGGCCAATCCGTATCGGGCCCTGATCCGCGACCTGAACTACCTCATCGGCCTCAAGGCGATTTCGGCCCGGCGCCTGCCGGACGACGGCGGCTTCCTCCTCGAAATCAACCTGGAGTGGCCGACGCAGATCACGGAGACCGAGTTTTTCCAGAAGATGAAGGAGATGCCGAAGGGGAAGGTTTACGGTTTTCTTTCGATCTGAAACGCTGCGCCGGTCGCGCGATGACCTCCCCGCCGTCCCACTTCGCCTTCCTCGCCCTCGAATGGCCCGACCTGCATGCGGCGGCGGGGCAGGCGGAGGCGTCGGCCAAGGCCGACCCGCGCACGGCGTGCTTCCATGCGCGCCGGGCGCTCGAGCTGCTGGTGCGCTGGCTCTACACCCACGACGCCCGGCTGCGCCTGCCCTACGACGAGCAGCTAAGCGCGCTGGTCCACGCGCCGACCTTCAAGCAGGCGGCGGGCGAAGCGGTCTTCGCGAAGGCGCGCGTGATCATCACGCTCGGCAACCGCGCGGTGCACAACCGGCCGGTGGCGCCCGACGACGGTCTGACGGCGGTGCGCGAGCTCTTCCACCTCGGCTATTGGCTGGCCCGCACCTACGCGCGGGGCGCAAAGCCGGCGGCGGGGATCGGCTTCCGTCCCGAGGCCCTGCCGACCGCGACGGGCGGGGCCAAGCAGAGCGCCGAGCAGTTGCAGCGGCTCGAAGCGCAATTGCATGAGCGCGATGCGAAGCTCGCGGCGCTGCTGGAGGAAAAAGCCGGCCTCGATGCGGAGCTGGCGAAAGCTCGGGAGGAAATCGCGGCGGCCCGGCAGGCCAACACGGCCGAGGCGGATACGCACGACTACTCCGAAGAGCAGACCCGCGACGCCTTCATCGACCTGTTGCTCAAGGAAGCCGGCTGGCCGCTGGACCAGGCGCGCGACCGGGAGTTCGAGGTCACGGGCATGCCCAACAGCAAGGGTGTGGGCTACGTGGACTACGTGCTGTGGGGCGACGACGGCAAACCGCTCGCCGTGATCGAGGCCAAGCGCACCAAGCGCGACCCGCGCGTCGGCCAGCGG
>JBILLY010000636.1:0-3607 GCA_044375835.1 Opitutaceae bacterium | reverse complement strand
AAAAGACGCCTTTCGGTTCCAGCTCGGCCAGCCATACCGTCGTGGTCCGCTCGCGAAAGCGCGACGCAAGGAGCGCGTTCAACTCAGTCCGATTCGCCTGCTGTTGCGCGTGGGTCGAGAATTGCGATTGCAGCGAAAGATCGCCGAGGCCGAGCGCGACGGAGATGTCGCGGACGGCGTTGTCGGAAAACACCGGCGAGATTTCGATGTAGCCGTCGGCGGTGGCGAAGGCCTTGTCGATGATCGATTCGTTGGCGCTCACGCCGCTGACCTCGGTGACGCGCGCGGCGTTCATCGCCGCCGGGCCTTCCCACGAGTGGGCGTGAAATGCCACGCTCAGAAGATCGGTCGTGACATGCTGACCACGGCCCGTGCGGACGCGCGCGAGCAGCGCGATCAGAATGCCCTGCATGAGCATCAGGCCGGCCGGATAGTCGGCCGATATGCCGGCGGGAAACGGCGGCTTTGTCGGGTCGGGCTGCGTGAACCAGCCCGCCTCGGCGCGTGCCATGAGATCGTGGCCGCCGCGGGCGCGGTCGGCCGAAGGACCATGGTCACCCCAGCCGCCGGACGAGGCGTAGACGAGGCGCGGGTGGGTCGCCGCGAGCTGATCGTAGCCGAGGCCAAGTTTCTCCATCACGCCGGCGCGGAAGTTGTGGACAACGACATCGGCCGTCGCGATCAGTGCGCGAATTGCCATGATGCCCCGTGGAGATTTCAGGTTGAGGGCGAAGCTGCGTTTGTTGCGGTTGAGTCCCGCGTAGGGTAAGCTCACGCCATGGACAAACGGCCCCCAGCGGCGGCTCCAGTCACCGGAGTCGGGACGTTCCACCTTGATCACATCGGCGCCGTAGTCGGCGAGAATCTGGGTGCCGACCGGCCCTTGGTAAACGTGGCTGAAGTCGACGATGCGGATGCCGGTGAGCGCGGAAGGGGTGGACATGGGATCGGTTGAAGCAAAATCGTCGGCGCTATGCCACACCGCGCGTCAGGGCCGCTGCGGAATACGGTTGAGCGTGTAGTAGGCGTCGGGCTGGGCGAGAGCTGCACCCGACGCCGAGCGCACGCCGGCGGCGCGGAGTTCATGCACATAGTGGGCGCGGAGGCCGTCGATCTGCAGTCGCACGCGGCGGCGATCCGCACCGACGGAGGCGCTCGTCACCGTCAGCGGCTGCGGATCGATCTCGGCGCTGCCATAGGCATTGGAGTAGAGGTAGGTGTAGCTCTTCAGCGTGTAGGACGCAGCGAGTGCGGCGCTCGCCGGGTCGATTTCCTCCGTGAACACCAATTCGAAGCCGTCGGGGAGTGCGCGCATTTCCCGGATCGCGAAGGGCGTCGTGCCGTTCCAGCGCACGCGCTGCAGCCCGTAGGCCTGCGTGCCCAGCGAGGACCAACCGCGACTGCTCATGCCGACAAGCAGGCTGCCATCGGGGGCAAAAAGCAGGCGCACGACGCCCGAGGCGAAGCCGGCGAGAAAGGGAAACGCCGCCCCTTGATACTCGCCGTCGATCTTCTCCAGGAAAACCCGACCGACTTTCGCGTCGGTGAACTCGCCGACGAGCAACTGTCCGTCGAACGGCCCGAACCTTCCTTCGGCTGGGCACACGGCGAGATCCGTGCCGCTGCGGCCCATCTTGTGATACGGCAGCCAGACGGCGGGGGGAACCATTTCCGGCAAGGCGCGGAGCGCAGCGGGGTAAGGCACTTTGTTGGGCACCGGGGCGGAAAGTCTCAGCGGCGAATCCGGCCGGGTCTGCGAAGCGATGCCTTCGGGGTTGAGAAAAAACACGCCTTTGCGCAGGTGATAAATCGGCGTGGCGGGAATCCAAGTGCCTTGCTGATCCACGCAGAACATGTCGCCGGCGGCGTTCGCTCCGAGGCCACAGGGCGAACGGAGCCCCGCGGCCATGGGCAGGAATGATCGGTCCGGCCCGATGACTCCGCTCCAACCGCGCCAAGCGGCTTGGTTGTCGGAGCGGTCGCCCATGTCGACATTGAGGGCCACCCAGAGATTGCCGCCGCCGTCCCGCTTCGGGCCGTACGCGTAGCCGTGATAATTGCCGGAGACGTTCCATCCGCGCCCGGCGGTGAGGTATTCGTCGGCGACGCCGTCGCCGTCCGTATCGCGGAGCCGGGTGACTTCCGTGCGTTGGATCACGAGCAGGCTGTCGCCGTCGCGCAGCACACCGAGCGGTTCGTGCAGGCCCGACGCGAAGAGGGAATAGCGAACCTTATCGGGCGCGCCAAGCACACCGTCGAGCAGCCAGACTTCGCCTTTGCGAATGGCGACCGCGAGTTTCCCGTCGGCCGTGAAGTCGATGCCGCTGACTTCGAGCGGGAGGCCGTCGCCGGGCTTCCAGTTCGCGTTGCGCGACGAGGTCGGCGAACTCCCGGTGAGGATCGTCTGGATCTCGTAGCCCGGGGTGGCGGCGAGCCGCACGCCGGTGGCGAGGAGGGCGGCCGCGAGCGGGAGAATGCGTTTCAGGGCCACGTGTAGATGAGTTCGAGTTTGCCCGGGATGCTTCCGGCGGATTCGCGGACTGCGAGGCCCGGCGGATGCGCGAGCGGGAACGAACGGAGCGCCTCGCGGTTCCACGTGAGGCTGCGGCGGAGGCTGCCGTCTTCCCCCGGCTCGAAGCGCTCGGCCACGGGCACGCCGCCGACAGAAAAGAGAAACGTCGGCACGCCCGCCGCATCGAGCCGGTAGCCTTCGAAGGTTCGCGCCCCGCCGGCTTCGCCCGCCGCCGCCCAGGGCACGGCGGATTCGCCGAGCGGCTTCCCGAAGGGGGCAAAGCGGCTGAACCACGTGCCGTAGGCGTCGAAAAACCGTCCTTGCCACGCGAGGGCCGGCCGGCACTCGCGGGCGTCGTAGGCGAGATGCACGCCGGCGGGGAAGCCGACGAGAATCGCATGGGTGCCGACCCCGGTCATGAACGTGCGCAACACGATCGGGCGGGAGACGGGAATCAGCTCGAATTCGCTTCCGGACGTGGCGGGAAATCCCTCCGGCACTCCCTTGCCGTCCCGAGCGAACGCGATGAGGGACGCGATTTGCCGGTCGGTGTCGCCGCCGAGGATTTCGCGGTTCGCGGCTTTCCCCTCCGGCCAAAACGAAGGCATCAGCGTTCCCGGCCGATGCGCCGCGGGATTGACCAGATACTCCCGCAGCCAGCCGGGCTGCAGGCGCTTGGCGGTGGTCGACAGGTCGAGCGCGTGAATGCCGAGGGAGGCGCGCTCGCCCCAGCGGTGACAAGTGATGCAGCCCAGGCCGCCGAGCGTGCCGAGCAGTTTGCGCCCCGCCTCGACGTCGCCCGGTGGCAACGCGACTTCCTCGCGCGCGTCACTCTTGGCGAGCAACGCCGGGAGCGCGGCGACGGACGCGCCATAAACGGGCATCTGCGTTGCCAGATAAGGGCGCTCCCGGCGTTTGCCGGTCAACGCTTGCGCCAGCCATTCCGGCTGCAGCTTGCGGCCGATGCCGGTGAGCGGCGGCGGATAGCGGCCGGTGTCGCCCAGATTGTGATCGCCGAGGAAGTAAGGTTTGCGCGCGCCATCCGGACCGCCCTGGCCGTCACGTTCGTGACAGGCGGTGCAGTTCAGCGCCTTC
>JBILLY010000635.1:0-3615 GCA_044375835.1 Opitutaceae bacterium | reverse complement strand
CCGTCTCCTCGAGGTTGGCGCGGAAGGTGCCGTCGATCAGGCCCACGGTGGGGAAGTTCTGGATACCGGCGAAGCCGAGGTCGCGCAGTTCGCGCAGGAAGGGGCCGCGGAGCATGAACGGATCGGTGCCGTTGACGCCGGCGAGCACGGGTGTGCGCTGCACGGCGGTGAGGACCTCGTGGGCCATCTCTTTGACGATGGCGTTGGCGTTGCCGTAGGCCATGAGGCCGGCGAGCGAACCGCGGCCCGCCATGCGGAAGCGGCCGGAGTTGTAGATGACGATGAGATCGACGCCGCCGGCTTCCTCGCACTTGGCGGAGAGGCCGGTGCCGGCGCCGGCGCCGAGGATGGGCAGGCCGCGGGCGAGTTTGGACCGGAGACGTTCGAGGAGGGCGGTGCGGGTGTTGTCGGGGCTCATGGCGAAAGCAAACGGGGGGCGCGGCGGACGGAGGGGCGGGGAGAGCGCGGCGGACGAAGGTGGACCCTCGCCCGGGGCGTGACAAAGAAACTCCGGGCGGCTATCGCGCGTCTGTGCCCGAACCCCGCCGCCCCGCCATGCCCAGCGCTCCTCTGGAAAAATTCATCGCCGCCGCGCGGCGCCTGCCGCTCGCCCGCAAGACGTCCCACCGGATCGATCCGCGCGGCGAATACCAGCACGCGTTTTCCCCGGAATTTCCCTTCGAGGTGACACGCATCGAGTATCCGGCGAACCGGCCGGCGCAGTTGCTGTGGCACACCTATTTCGAAATTTTCGTGCTGCTGTCCGACGAATGCCGCCGGCAGATGGGCGGAGACCTGATCACCCTGCGCCGCGGCGACCTGCTGATGATGGATCACCTCAAGCTGCACCGCGTCGCGGACTTTCCCGGCGACTGCGCGGAGGCGCTGGTCATCCGGTTTCTGCCCGACGTGGTGCGCAGCCCGGGGATGATTTCCGACCACACCCTGCTGCTGCCCTTTCACTGCCACCACGAAGGCGAGCCGCATCTGCTGCAGGCCGGGGATGCCGGTGCGGCGGTCTGTCATGCGGCGCTCGCGGAGATGGTGGAGTGCTACGGGCTGCCCGAGGCGAACGACTACCGGCAGACCGGAGCGCGCGCCTATTTCCTGGTGCTGTTGCACCACCTCGCGAAGCGCTTCGCGGCGGCGGAGCGGCTGAAAGAACTCTACGCGCGGCAGCAAGTGCGCACCGGGCGGCTGCGGCGGGTGTTCGAGCACATCGGCGGGCATTTCGCGGAGCCGATCTCGTTGCCGCAGATGGCGGCGATGGCGGGCCTGAGCCGCCAGCGGTTCAACCGGGTTTTCAAAAACGCGGCGGGCATGACGCTCTTCGAGTATCTCGCGCACGTCCGGCTGACGTATGCGGCGCGTTTGCTGCGCGAGACCGACCGCTCGATCGCGGAGATCGCGTCGTCGCTCGGATTTGCGGATCAGAGCCATTTCGACCGGCGGTTCAGGCGGCACTTCGGGCGCACGCCGCGGGAGTTCCGGCAGGGCGCGGCGGCCGGCGGATCGTGACCCGCGAACGGAGCGGGCGGGCGGTGCGAGGTTTTCCCGGGGGAAAACGGGGTTGTCGGGGCGAAGGGGCAACGCGGGCAGGGTAGCAGCTCGGGTCCGCGCGACCTAGAACGATAGGCTCGTTTTGTGGTCTCCCAGTCGCCCGGACGGGAGGTTTGGGCAGGGAGCAAACGCGCGGAGCGGCGAGGTTCGTGCGTTGCGTAGACCCCCTGCCGGTGCGCGGGCGTCGCTGCGCGAAGAGGTGCGTCGGCGCCGGAGATTGGGGAGTGGCGGGAGAGCCGCCCGGCCTTGGGTCGCCTACGGCAGGGCGACCTGCACGAGGCGGACCGGGTGGGCGGCGGGTTGCTTGGACTTGGCGGCGTCGAAGCCATCCCAGCCGGCGCCGGAGATGAAGGTCGGGCGGTCGCCGACGAGCGTGACGGTGGTCACGTCGGCGAGGAGCGGGCCGCCGGCGGCGAGCACCGCGACCCGCGTGATCGCGGCGGCGTCGGGTGCGAGCACCAAGTGCAGGACGCGCGTGGGGTCGACGCCGTTTTGGGTGGCGACGAGGCCGTCGGGGACGAGCGCTAGGCCGTCGAGGCCGAGCAGCGTGGTGTCGGCCGGCGGGGCGAAGGCGCGGACGCGGCCGGACGGGAGTTCGAGGGCGAAGAGGCCGTTGCCGTAGTCGGCGACGATGAGCTCGCGGTCGCGCAGGACGAGGCCCTGGAGCGAGCCGAAGGCGGGGTTGTCGGTGAGTTTTTCCATTTCCTCGGCACCGGGCGCGAGGAGCCAGACGACGGGGGATTTGCTGTCGGTAGCGTAGACGGTGCCGTCGGGCGCGACGACGAGATCGCCGAGGGCGTGGTCGCGCCCGTCGGCGGGAACGTGGACGACGCGGCGGAGTTCGCCTTTCGAGAGGGAAAACTCGGCGAGCGCGGCGGTGCCCTTGAGGGCGGCGGTGTAGCCGGCCATTTCGGGCAACGCGGCGGTGGCGGCCCAGAGCGCGTCGCGGCTCTCGTCGAGGGCGAGGCCGAGGACGCCGAGCAACTCGTCGTCCTCGGCGGTGAAGCGGGTGACGCGGCCGTCGGCGTCGCGGCGCCAGATGCAGCGGTGGTGGACGTCGCTGAGGAAGAGGTCGCCGGTGCGCGGGCGGAAGGCCAGGCCCTCGAGGATGCCGGTGCGGCCGGGAAGTTCGGCGAAGAGTTCGGGTGTGCCCTGCGGTTCGCGGTGTCCGGCGAGGCGGGAAACGACGGCGGCGAAGGGCGCGGTGCCTTGGAGCGCGGCGAAGTCGGGGTCGCGCTCGACGGGCATGTAGACGCCGAGGGCAGCGAGGCGGCGCAAGGTGGCGAGGGCGGCGTCGCGGGCGCCGGTGAGGGTTTGCAGCGCGGCGAGGTTGTGCAGGTAGCGGGGGGAGTCGGGGCGGAGGGCGAGGGCGGCTTGGGTGGCGGCGAGGGCGGCGGGGAAGTCCTTGCGTTCGTAGGCGGCGCGAGCCGCGGCGCGGTGGGTGTAGTGCGTGGGCGTGTCTGGCGTCGCGGCGGCGAGCGGGCTGGCGGCGAAGGCGAGCGCGAGCGCGAGCACGGCGGCGCGGAACGGACGGGCCGGCGAGCGACGCGGGCCGGCCGGGGGAAACGGAAACAGCATGACGGCGACGGTGCGGAGAGACGGGCGGGGGCACAAACGGGAAACGACGGACGTGGACGCGCATGCGCGCGGCGGGCCGGTGACGGTCCGCGGGTGGCGGGCGGAGTTTGCGTTTGCCCCGTGGGAGGCGGGGCGCCACGGTGCCCGGTTCCGTCCCATGAGCGAGCACACCACCGACATCTCCCACGACCAACATGCCGTCCGGCGCGCCAAGCTGGCCGACCTGCGGGCCGGGGGCTTCGATCCGTTTCGCGCCAACGTCGCGACCACGCACTTCTCGGCCGATGCCAAAGCGCTCTACGTCGAGGGTCAGGACTACGCGACGACGGTGACGGTGGCGGGGCGGCTGACGACGTTTCGCGTGCAGGGTGGCAGCTCGTTCGTGAAGATTTTGGACCAGCAGGGGCCGATCCAGCTCTACTTCCGCAAGGACGTGCTCGGTGAGGAGCGCTACGGCGTTTTCAAGAAATCGCTCGA
>JBILLY010000634.1:0-3621 GCA_044375835.1 Opitutaceae bacterium | reverse complement strand
TCGCCGCCCCCTGCGCCGGCGCCCCGCCCGCCGGCGCGGCCGCGATCGCCCCCGCCGCCACCGCGGGCTTCGCTCCGGTGCGTTCTGCCCGCACCACCACCGCATCCGCCGCCGGCACACGCAGCTCGCCGAACCGATCCGCCCGAAACACGATCGTCGTCGCCGTCTGCTCCACGAGTTTCCCCTGCACGCGGTCGCCGTCCTTGTAGACCAGTGTGTCGCGCGGGTTCGCCGTCATCTCCGCCGCCCACGCCGCCGCCCCGCCCAGCAGCACCGCCAGGCACCACCGCCAGACGCGCGCGACTCCGGCCCGCCCCGGCCCGCCCCCGCGCACGTTCTCCCCGCCCTGATAGACGTCGAAAATCATCGTGCCCTGCGACGCATCAGGCGCGCGCGTGTTTCAAAAAAGTTTGCCGAATATCCGTCGCCACCGCGGCCGCGACCGCGCCCGTGACCGACTTCGCGCTTGCGCTCGCCGCATCCGTTGCGCCTCTTCCGCTCCGCGTGCGGAAACCCATCGCCAGTCTCGCCCTGCTCTTCGCGTGGCTTTGCGCCAACGGCGCTCTGCTCGACGCCGCGCAGCTCGTCGCCTGGGCGAAGATGTTTTCCGACTACCGCCAGACCATGGGCGTCGGCCAGGCCCTGCGCGCCACGCTCGATCCCAACAAGCCCTGCGAGATGTGCCTCGGCGTCGCCTCCGCCCGCGAGACCGCCAAGCAGCAGCTCCCCGACGCCGTCGAGTCGTCGACCGAGAAACTCCTCCTCGCTCTCCACTCTCCCGCTCCCGTGATTCTGGAAAACACCCCCGGCGCCTGGCCGGCCGCGCTCGCGAGCGCGGCGCCCGTGCGCACCGAGGCGGTGCCCGTGCCGCCGCCGCGCGCTTGAGCGCGCCCGTCGTCCGTCGCCGCCCGGCCGTGCCTTGAGCCCGCCGGCGGCCCGTCCCGGTCCGGCCTTTCCCGCCGCACCGCCCGCGCCCGCCCCGTGCTCCGGCGCGTTGTTCCCGCCCTCGCCCACCCGTCCCGCCGCCGCGCGGCGCGCCGCCGATTCTTCGGCCGGCCGCCCCCGCGGTGCCCGCCGGGCCCTCACCTTCTTTTCGGGACCGTCGCCGCTGCGACGGCTTTTGGAGTGACATCCGCGCCGCCGGTTTTGGACCGGCGACGGTCCCGTCTGCCTTCCGTCCGTTTCGTCCGTTCCCATGATTCGTGCCCTGCTCGCTCCCGCGCTGCGCCTCGCCGCCTGCGCTCCTCTCGCCGCCACGCTCGCGGCCCAAACCGCCGCGCCGGCTCCCTCCACCGCGGCCAAAGACACGCCCGTCCAGCTCGATAAATTCGACGTCACCGCCGAGAAGGAGAACAACTTCTCCCTCCCGCTCGATGCGGTCGTCACGTCCGGGTCCCGCCTCGGCCTCACGAGCCGCGAGCTGCCGGCGAGCGTCTCCGTCGTCACGCAGGAAATGATGCAGCTCCGCGGCCTCCGCACCGCCGTCGAGGCCGTCGAGGCCACCGTCGGCATGACCGGCGGCACGCAGTTCGGCTCGATTCCCAGCTACTCCGCGCGCGGCTTCGGCGGCAACAACGTCTCCGTCCTGCGCGACGGCATCCGCCAGAACACCGCCTCCCAGTCCTCGCGCACCGTCGACTCCTTCATCCTCGATCGCATCGAGGTCCTGCGCGGGCCCGACGGCCTCATGTTCGGCGAAGGCGCCATCGGCGGCGCCGTGAACTACATTTCGAAAGCCCCCTCGCCCACGTTCCGCGGCGACGCGCTGCTGAGCTACGGCGGCTGGGGCAGCTACCGCGCCGGCGTCGGCGTCGGCGGCCCGCTCGGCACGACCGGCGTCAACTACCGCGCCGACTACTCCCACAACGTCACCGAGGGCTACCAGGACCGGAACTCGCAACGCTACGACGCCCTGTCGCTCTCCCTCGGCTGGCGCGCCAACGACCGGCTCTCGCTCACGTGGTTCGGCACCTTCCTCGACGACTGGAACGAGAGCTACTACGGCAACCCCGTGATCTACGACGGCGTGGTCAACACCACCGTCGCCAACTCGCCCGTCGAGGTCCGCACCTTCAACAACACCACCGACCGCATGATCAACCCGCGCGTCGATCCCGCCGCCCGGCGCACGAACTACAACATCCTCGATAACTACGCCACGACCGAGAACGTGTTCAACCGCGTCCGCGCCGACTACCGGCTCTCCCCCGGGATCGAGCTGCGCAACGAGTCCTACGTCGCCAACCAGCTCCTCAAGTGGAAGAACACCGAGAGCAACACGTGGAATCCCGTCGCCCGCAACATCACCCGCGGTGGCCTCACGCTCATCTACCGCGACGACATTCTCGTCGGCAACCGCCTCGACCTCACGGTGCGCCGGCCCATCGCCGGGCACGCCAACCGCCTGCTCGTCGGCGGCGTCTTCGAGCGCAACGACCAGATCCGCGGCGGCGCCGCCGGCAACCAGGTGACAGCCATCCCCGCCGTCACGCTGCTCGACCCCGCCGTCGGCTTCGGCCCCGCGTCGCGCTTCCAGAAGACCGCGCGCATCGTCGTCGAGACCCACGCCTTCCACCTCCAGAACGTGTTCGACGTCACCTCCAATTTCCGCGCCGTGGCCGGCCTGCGCTACGACCACATCGCGCTCCAGCGCGACACGCTCGCCAACAACACCACCGCCGTCCCCACCCCGTTCGCCACCTACAAGAAGGGCTACCGCACCTACACCGGCCGCGTCGGCGCCGTCTGGATCCTATCCAAGGAAATCAACGCCTACGCGTCCTTCAGTCGCGCCGCCGAGCCCGTCACGCAGCTCGTCTCGTTCACCGCCACCAGCAACGACTTTTCCCTCCAGAAAGGCCGCCAATACGAGGCGGGCATCAAGGGCTCCTTCCTCGGCGGCAAACTCGACGCCACCGCCGCCGTCTTCGACCTGGTGAAAAAAGACCTGCTGACGAGCACGCTCGATCCCGTCACCGGCCTGCGCATCAACCAGCAGATCGGCGCGCAAAAATCCAAGGGCGCCGAACTCGCCCTCGCCGTTTCCCCGGGGGACGGCTGGCGCGTCGAAGCCAACATCGCGCACACCGACGCGAAGTTCGCCGACTTCAACGAGAACCTCGGCACGTCCGTCATCTCCCGCGCCGGCAAGCGCCCGGGCAACGTGCCGCAGTGGGTCGCGAATCTCTTCGTCGCAAAACGCTTCGCCCACGGCTTCGCCCTCAGCGGCGGCCCGCGCTACGTCAGCGACCGCTTCGGCAACAACAACAACTCCGTCGTCGCCGAGGGCTACGTCACCCTCGACGCCAGCGCGACCTACACCTGGCGCAAATGGCATTTCACGCTGCGCGGCCGCAACCTCCTCGACGAGGACTACGAGCCCGTCGCCGGCACCACCATGCGCCGCCTCTCCGATCCCCGCAGCGCCGAACTCAGCGTCCGCACCTCCTTCTGATCCCAAGCCGGGGGGGGGGGCGGCCCCCCCCGGGGGCCCCCCCCCCCCCCCCCCCGCGACCGCCCGCCCCGGATGCAGCCTTCGAACGTGATCGAGGCGTGCCGCCCTCTGGCGATGCCGGGGGGGCGACCGACGCGGACACCGGAACGCCGGACGCCGATCCGGGG
>JBILLY010000768.1:0-3095 GCA_044375835.1 Opitutaceae bacterium | reverse complement strand
TGCTCGCGCTCCAGTGCCTCGCCCGCGCCGGGCGATTCCTCGAGCACCGGCAAAGCGGCCAGCTCCGACAATTCCTGGTGGTCCTGGCCGCGCCGGCGGCGGAAGAGATCGATCGCGGCGTTGCGCGCCGTCGTGAACAGAAACGCCTTCGGATGGGTGACCCGGCCGCCTTCATAGGCGCGGAGTGTGCGCACATAGGTCTCCTGCACGAGGTCGTCGTGATCCGGCAGCGCCGGGAACCGTTTTTGCAGGTAGGCGCGCAGCGCCGGCTCGTAGGGCTGGACGTGCAGGGAAAACCAACGGGCCTGTTCCGACGGAGGCATGGGGTTGACGCCGCGCAGGGACCGCGGACGACGGCGGGACCATTTGAAGGCCCGCCTGAGCTGTCGAGTGCTATCCGGGCGGCGGAAGTTTTTTGAAAAATCCGCTAACCCATTCGGCCCGCTTCCGCGTTATTGAAGATCGGGCGGCTCCGCACGGACGGACGGCGGCCGCGCACCACGGCGGACAGACGCCGGCGGCACCGGCCGCCGGCATCGCGCGGCGCTCAGGCCTTCGGATATTCGTAGCCTTTGCGATAGTCGCGGCGCAGGAGCTTGTTCGCCGCCTCGTCGTTGGTGATGCGTTCCTTCGCGCCGTCCCAATCGAGGCTCTTGCCGAGCTGGAGCGAAACCATGCCGAGCAGCGCCATGTTGGTGGCGAGGTGGACTTCGCCGATGTCGCACACGGGCTTGATTTTTCCATCGCTGCGGATCGCGGCGAGGAAGTCGGCCCAGAGTTCCTTGATGTTCTGCGAGTCGGGCGCATTGAGCTTTGCCTCCTCCGAGATCGGAGCCTGCCGGGCGTCGCTCGGGTAGAACGTCCAGCCCTTCTGCCAGCCCATGTGGAAGATGCCCTTGGTGCCGTAGAAATAGCAGCCGACGTTTTCGCCTTTGTCGGTGGCGTTGCCGGCGAAGCGGCGGTGCTCCCACTGCACGTCGAAGCGGTCGAAGCTGTAGGTGGCGAGCTGGTGGTCGGGGGCGTCGGTCGTCTGCTCCTTGGCGTTGAAGACGGCGGGGCCGGCGATGGGCCGGCCGCCGGCGGAGTAGATCTTCTTCGGATACTTCTCGCCGGTGACCCAGAGGACCTGGTCGAGCCAGTGGATGCCCCAGTCGCCGAGGGTGCCGTTGGCGTAGTCGAGGTAGTTGCGGAAACCGCGCGGGTGGATGCCGCGGTTGCCGGCGCCCTGCGACGGGTTGCGCGGATCGCCGCCGTTGAAGGGGCGCAGCGGGGCGGGGCCGCACCACATGTCCCAGTCGAGTTCCTTCGGCACCTCGACCGTCGGGAGCGGCTTCTCGGGGCCGCCGCCGTAGTGGACGAAGCAGCGCACCATGCCGATGTCGCCGACCTTGCCGGAGCGGATGAAGTCGCGGCCGCTGACGTTGTGCGGCGCGATGCGGCGGTGCGTGCCGACCTGGACGACGCGGCCGGCGGCGCGCGCGGCGTTCACCATCGCGCGGCCCTCCATGACGGTGTGGCCGATGGGCTTCTCGACGTAGACGTGCGAGCCGGCCTTGACCGCCGCGATCATCGGGAGCGCGTGCCAATGGTCGGGCGTGCCGACGATGGTGATCTCGGGTTTCGCCGCCGCGAGCATCTCACGGTAATCTTTGTAGAGCTTGGGCGAGTCGCCGGTGCCGGCGGCGACGTTCTTGAGCGTGAGTTCGAACTGCCGGGAATCGACGTCGCAGAGCGCCACGACTTCGCAGGCGCCGCTGGCCATGGCTTCGCGGAGGATGTTGTTGCCCCACCAGCCGCAGCCGATGAGCGCGGTGCGGAACTTGCGGCCGCCGGATTTCTCGGCGGCGCGGAGCGAGAAGGTCGGCAGCGCGGCGAGGGTGGACAGCGCGGCGGACGAGTGGAGGAAGGTGCGACGGTTCATGGGGAGAATTTTCGGAACGCTGGTCTTCGCTGATTTTTCGATCCCGGAAGAGTCGCCTGATCGGCGAATCAACGCAGGGCCGGGGAGGCTGTTTTGTGAGTGGCGAGCATGGGCGCAGATTGGCGCTCCCTCGGTTCGGGAAACTACGTTTTCCGCCCGAGGCCGATTTCCTTGCGCAGGTAGGCGAGGGATTTTTCGAGTTCGGCCTTCTGGAAGGCCTGCGTGGCGGCGGGACGATCCTTCGGGTCGGCGGGCGGCGTGAAAGCGGGCGGGATCTTTTTGCCGCGTTTGGCGAGCGCTTCGAACTTCGCGAGCTTGTCGGGGCGCTTGTCGTAGTGCTGCCAGAATTCGGGCTGCTTGTATTTGAACTCCCGCGGGCCGCCGGAAATCGTCTCGATGATGATGGGCACGTTGGGGCAAAGCTGCGCCCAGCGGGCGGCGTATTTTTTCCAGTCGATCAGGCCGTCGCCGGCCGCGGTCCACTGCACGGCGGCGCCCTCCGGCGTCTCCCACACCATGTCGTCGCGCAGGCTGGAGCAGAGCGTGACCGGGCCGAGGGTCTCGAGCACGTCGTGCGGGTCCTCGAGGGTCCAGACGGCGTTGCCGGAGTCGATGTTGGCGCCGACGAAGTCCGTGCCGGCCTGCTCGATCAGCTCGCGCAGCTCCCACGAATGCAGGTCGCCGGCGTGGTTTTCCATCGCGACTTTCACGCCGGCGGCGAGGGCGTCGGCGCGGCAGGCCTTGAGCACGGCGACCGTGTCGCGGATGCGCGCGCGGATGCCCCCCTCGGTCTTGCGGTCGTCGCTGTTGCCGAGCACGACGCGGAAGACGGGCGAGCCGAGCGTCTTGGCGACGCGGATACCGAGGCGCAGGTGCTCCTCGGCGGTGCCGCGGTTGGGGCGGAACGTTTTCGACGTCGGGCAGATGCTCCAGCTGCCGGCGTAGAGCTGCACACCCGCGGCCTCGGCCTTGGCGCGCACGGCGCGGAGCGCGGCGTCGTCGAGGCTCTCGTAGGCGTCGAGGTCGGAGATCAGCAGGGCGTCGCACTTGAGCGACGCGGCGTAATCGATCAACGCGGGGGCCTTCCACTGCATCGCGCGCACGGCGAAGTTGTCGAGGCCGAGGGCGAGCTTGGGCGCGGCGGCGGCGCGGAGGGGACGGACGGCGAGCGCGG
>JBILLY010000632.1:0-3624 GCA_044375835.1 Opitutaceae bacterium | reverse complement strand
AATCCTGGGCCGCCGCCCTCGCCCGCCCGCCCGTCCGCGTCGCACCCCACCGCCTGCCCCAAGCCGAGGGCGCCTGCTTCTCCGCCGACGGCCGCGCCGTCTTCGTCGCCTCCGAACTCGTCGCCGACCTGCTCCGCTACGACCGGAGATAGTCCCGCGCCCAACTCCGCTCCCGGTCCGCGGTCCCGCCCCACCGGCGCTCCCCGCGCCGCCCGGCCGAATCACCGGCCGGACCTCGCCGCCACGCGCCGCTTGCCCCGTGCCGCCGCCTCGCCTTCGCTGCGCCTCCTCGCTTCACCCCATGAAACTCCCGCTCCTCGCGCTCCGCCTCCTCGTTCTCTTCTCCCTCGCGTCGACCGCGCTCCGCGCCGCCGACGAAAAACTCCTCGCCGCCGTGCGCGCCGCCGACGACGAGCGCCTCGCCGCCACCATGGCCGGCGACCGCGCCCGCCTCGAAGCCATCTTCTCCGACGAACTCCACTACTCGCACTCCAACACCAAGGTCGACACCAAGGCCTCCTTCGTCGACGCCCTCGCCGCCAAAAAATCCGTCTACGAATCGTTCGAGCACAAGGAGCGCGTCTGGATCCCCGCCGGCCCCGGCGTCGTCCTCCAGCACGGCCGCATGCTCACCAGCGTCCGCGGCGCATCCGGCGTGAACAAACTCGACCTCGCCTACCTCGCCGTCTGGCGCCTCGAGCAAGGCAAGTGGCGCTTCCTCGCCTGGCAGTCCTGCCGCGTGCCCGCGCCGGAAACGAAAAAATAGCTCCGTCTCCATTCGGTAGGGACGGCTCGCCGAGCCGTCCCGGGTTCCCGCCCTCGCCGCGCGCGCCCCTCCCCTCCCCGCGCGACCTGACCTCCGCGCGCCTCGCCCGCCCTCCGGCGCCGCAACCCACGCGCGCCTCCGTTCCTTCAACTTTCACCTTTCAACTTTCAACCGCGCGCCGCCCGGCGCGCCGCGCTACCCCAGCTTTTCCCGCAGCTCCTTGTAGCGCGTCCGCCCCACCGGCAGCCGCAGTCCGTTGCGCAGCTCCGCCTCGTAGTGGCTGCCTTCCTGCGCGTGCAGCGCCTTCACCGCGCTCCACCGCACGATGTAGCTCTTGTGGATCCGCTCGAAGCCCGGCGGCAGCAGCGCGTGCAGTTTCTCCAACGTCTTGTCGTGCAGCTCGCGTCTCCCGTCGTCCAGCACCAGCTCCGCATACGCGCCCGCCCCTTCCGCGAAGACCACCCGGTCGATCGGCACCAGCTCCACTTTGCCCGTCTTCCGCACCGCGAGAAACTTCGCCGCGCCCGCCGCCCGCCCGTCGCGCTCCGTCACCCGCGCCAGCGCCTGCGCCAGCCGCTCCTTCGAAAACGGCTTCGGCACGAAATCGATCACGCCGTATTCGAAGGCCCGCAGCGCCTGCTCCGTGTTCGCCGACACGATGATCGTGTGGAACGACCCCGCCACCGCCCCCGCCAGCAGCTCCATGCCGTCGCGGCCGTGCAGATTCAGGTCCAGCAGCAGCAGGTCGATCGGCGTCTCGTCCAGCCGCGCGCTCGCCTCGGAAAGCAACGTCGCCGTCCGCACCGACTCCAGCCGCTCCCCGAGAATCTCCCGGCAAAACCGCTCCAACCGCTGCGCCAGCAGCGGTTCGTCCTCCACGATCAGCACCCTCATGCCGGCGCCGCCCCTTTCCGCGGCAGCGCCCGGGGCGCGCCCTCGGCCCCGGCGGCGCTCGCGCCCGCCGCCCCGCCCGCCGCCGCCATCGGCCCGCGCACCTCGATCACCGTCTCCCATCCCTCCGGCACCGCCGCCCCCGCCAGCGTCCACGCCGCCGGAAAACTCTCCTCGAGCCGCGCCTTCACGTAGCGCAGCCCCGTCCCCTCGCGCCCGCCGCCACCCGCCGCCGCCGTATCCGCTTCGGCCTGACGCTCCCCGCGCGCCAGCAGCGCCAGCCGCGTCCCCGTCGCCCGCCGCTCCACCGTCAGCTCGAAATCCTGCCGGCCCGACCGCGGCAGCAGGTGCGTGAGGCCGTTCTCCACCAGCGTGTGCAACAGCGCCGGCGGCATCGCCAGCCCCTCCGCCGCCCCGCGCACCGTCAGCGCGCTCCGCACCCCGCGGCGCAGGCTCATCACCCGCAGGTGCGCCCGGCACAACTCGATCTCCTGCTCCAACGGGATCAGTTTTTCGCCCGACACCCGCGCCAAGATCCGGAATTCCCCCGCCAGCGCCTCGATCAGCCCCACCGCCGCCCGCGGGTCCTGCTCGATCACCTCGATCAGCGTCGCGAGCGTGTTCACGAGGAAGTGCGGCTGGATGTTCTTCTTGAGCAGCTCGATCTCGAGCCGCGCCGCCGTCAGCTTCGCCTGCTCCGCCTCCCGCCGTTCGTCGCGCAGCTGCAGCACCACCGCCACCGTGAGCCCCACCATCGCCGGCCCGGCGCTCAGGAAGAACGCGTGGTCGAGAAAATCCCGCGGCGCCGTGATCAGCGCCACCATGCTCAGCGCCAGCCCCGCGCCCGCCGCCGCCGCCCCGCGTCGCCGCAGCCACACCGCCCGCACCGCCAGCGCCAGCGCCGCCGCGAAACCCGCCGTGCACGCATACAGGCTCACCCAGTTGTAGATCGGGCTGCTGAACCACGCATGCGTCAGCAGCCCCGCCAGCACCAGCGCCGTCCACCCGCGCAGCCGCAGCGCGAATTGCTCCAGCACAAACGCCGCCAACAATACCGCCAGCGCCGAAGCCAGCGCCGTGATCGCCACCAGCCGCGGGTAGTGCCAGTCGTAGGGGTAGTCGAAGAGCCAGCGCCACGCCTGCAGCGCCTGCAGCGCCGCCACCGTCACCAGCAGCGCGCTGAAAATGAGCAGCGGTCGCCGCCGCCCCGCCAGCAGCCACAGCAGCCCGAAAACCCCCGCGCCCACCAGCGAGGCGCCGACCGCCATCACCGAGAGCAACGAGGTCCGCGACCGCTCCACCAGCATCGTCCGGAAATTCCCCCACGCGAAATTCAGCCCGTAGTTCGGCCCCGGGAACCCCGTGTGGAAACTCGAGAGCCGCAGCGCCACCGTGTGCTCCCCGGCGCCGAGCAGCTCGCGCGGCACCTGGAACAACGCGTCCACCATCCCGGGCTCCTCCGCCCCGGCCGTCGCCCCCACCCGCCCGTTCCGCCCGATCAACTGCCCGTCCCAGTAGAGATCGTAGCTCGCCACCACTTTCAGCAGCAGCCCGTCGCGCCACGCCGCCGCCGCGGCGCTCCGCTGCGTCACCTTCCAACGCACCCAATAGACGCCGTCGCGCGCCGGCAGTTCGTAGGGCGTGATGCGCGTCCACTCCGAGTCGTCGAAATCCCGCTCCGCCCAGCGCGCGTCGTCCCCGCGCCGGAACCGGTAGTTGTTGAACGCCCACGCCCCCAGCTCCGGCGCCCCCCGCCGCCACGGATCGAGCGTGATCCCCGCCGCCCGCGCGCGCTCCTCCACGATCGCCCGCACCTCCCGGCGCAGCGTCTCGCGTTTCGCCTCGTCCGCCGCCCCGGCGGCCGCGACGAGCGCCAGGCCAAACGCGAGGAAACGCAGCAGCATGACGCCCGATGCTGCCGCACGCCGCCTTTCCGTCGAGGCGGTTCCCGAGCCGTTCGCTCGCCC
>JBILLY010000631.1:0-3625 GCA_044375835.1 Opitutaceae bacterium | reverse complement strand
TGTCCGGAATCCGGATACCAGCGAAGCGCGGGTCGAAGACGACGGCGGGGAAGTCGCCGTTGGCGAGCGGGGCGGTGCGCAGGGCGTGGAGCGCGGCGGAACGGTCGGCGACGCCCTTGACGAGCGGATCGCGCTGGGCGGCGGTGAAGTCGAGGCCGGCGATTTTTTCGGCGGCGGCGAGGGTTTCGGCGGTGAGGTGCCCCGCGGGCGGAGGCGGCGCGGCGGGGGCGGGCGCGGCGGTTTGCGCGGCGAGGGCGAGCGGGGAGATGGCGGCGGCTCCGGCAGCGCCATGGACGGCGGTGCGGAGGAAACGGCGGCGGGAGAGCGGCATGGGCGCGGGCGGGACGGGGTGCGCTCAGAACCGACTGGGCGTGCGGGCGAGGAAGCGGCCGCGGCCGAGGGTGCCGACGAATTTTCCGTCGCGGGCGGCGACTTGGCCGCGGACGGTGACGACGCGGGCGCGGCCCTCCAGGGGCCAGCCCTCGAAGGCGCTGTAGTCGACGGCCATGTGCTGGGTCTTTGCAGAAATCGTGCCGCGGTAATTGGGGACGAACACGACGAGGTCGGCGTCGGCGCCGAGCTGGATGGCGCCCTTGCGCGGGAAGAGGTCGAATTGCTTGGCGACGGCGGTGGACGCGACGTCGACGAAGGTGTGGAGGTCGAGCCGGCCGCGGGCGACGCCGTGGGTGTAGAGCAAATTCACGCGCTCCTCGAGGGACGGGATGCCGTTGGGGATTTTCGTGAAGTCGGCGCGACCCATCGGCTTCTGGGTGGCGAAATCGAAGGGGGCGTGGTCGGTGGCGACGGTCTGGATGAGGCCGTCGCGGAGGCCGGCCCAGAGGACGGCTTGGTTGCGGGCGTCGCGCAGCGGGGGCGACATGACGTATTTGGCGCCCTCGAAGTCGGGTTTCTCGGCGTAGGTTTTGTCGAGGACGAGGTATTGGATCAGTGTTTCGATGCCGACGCGGACGCCGCGCTGGCGGGCGGCGACGGCTTGGTCGAGGGCTTCTTTGCAGGAGAGGTGGACGATGTAGGTGGCGGCGCCGGTGAGCTCGGCGAAGGTCATGAGGTGGTGCACGCCCTCGGCCTCGACGGCGGGCGGGCGGCTCTCGTGGTGCTGGCCGGGGTCGGTCTTGCCGGCGGCGAGCAGTTCGCGGCAGCGCTCGGCGACCAGGGTTTCGTTTTCGCAGTGGGCGGTGACGGTGACGCCGAGTTCCTTGGCGAGCTTGAGCGTCCGGTAGAGCTCGGTGTCGTCGATGCCGAAGGCGCCCTTGTAGGCCAGAAAGATTTTGAAGGAGCTGATGCCGCGGCGGACGATTTCGCGGAGCTGGGCCTCGGCGGCGTCGTCGAATTTGGTGACGCCCATGTGGAAGGAGAAATCGCAGGCGGATTTGCCGGCGGCCTGGCTCATCCAAAGCTCGAAGGCGGCGAGGGCGTCGTCCTGCCGCGACGGGCAGCACATCTCGATGAGCGTGGTGGTGCCGCCGACGAGGGCGGCCTGCGAGCCGGTGACGTAGGTATCCTTCGAATACGTGCCCATGAAGGGCAGGTAGATGTGGACGTGGGGGTCGATGAAGCCGGGGAAGACGTAGTGGCCGGCGGCGTCGATCACCTCGGCGCCGGGCGGGACGGGGAGGTCGCGGCCGATGGCGGTGATGGTCTCGCCCTCGCACCAGATGTCGGCGACGTAGCGGGAGTCGGGGGTGATGATTTCGCCGTTTTTAACAATAAGTGACATGGGGGCGGATGACGAATGACGGATGACGGATGACGAATGCCGAATGACGGGGGGGACTGGGGGATCAGAGTTTGGTGCTGCGCCAGATCTTGCTGAAAATCAGGTGGAGGGCGTTGGCTTCGCGCCAGAGGTCGCGAGCGGTCGGTTTGAGATTGGGCTCGGCGGTGGAGATCATGCGCAAGAAGAACTTGGTTTCGCGGGCTTCTTTGCGGCATACGCCGATGCGATGCCTGAAGTCGGCGCGTGAGACACCGTCGTCGGCTTCACAGTAGTTTGCCCCCACGCTGGTTCCCGCTCCGACCAACTGGTCGATGAGCCGGTTATTCACCGGGTTCAGCGGGATTCGTTTTGCGAAGAGAATGACCTGTTCGCCGAAACGGGATGTCCGCTCTTCCAAGTCGTAGGCGAGAGGAGCAGCGTCTTCCTCCACGATGAAATCGCGTTTCTCCTCGGCGGCCAACTCCCAATAGGCCAGCTCGTCCGCCGAGGTCCCGTCTTCAGCACTGGCCGAATCACTCGTCATTCGGAATTCGTCATTTTCCCGCTATTTCTTCCACACGTCGCCGACGTCGCCGCCGAACCAGCGGGAGGAGATGACTTTTTGCTGGGTGTAGAACTGGATGCTCTCCTTGCCCTGGATGTGGAGGTCGCCGAAGAACGAGTCGTCCCAGCCGGAGAAGGGGAACATGGCCATCGTGGCGGGGACGCCGACGTTGACGCCGACCATGCCGGCTTTGACGCGGAGGGAGAACTCGCGGGCGGCGCGGCCGTTGGCGGTGAAGATCGCGGCGCCGTTGCCGAAGGCGGACTTGTTGGCCTGCTCGATGGCGGCGTCGAGGTCGTCCATGCGCATGACGTTGAGCACGGGGCCGAAGACTTCCTCGCGGGCGAGCGTCATGGTGTTGTGCACGCCGTCGACGATGGTGGCGCCGAGGTAGAAGCCGCGGGGGGCGTCGGGGATCTTCACGCCGCGGCCGTCGGCGATGATCTTGGCGCCTTCGGTCTCGCCGGAAGCGAGGAGGCCGAGCACGCGGTCGCGGTGGGCGGCGGAAATCACGGGGCCCATGTCGGGCTGGGCGGCGGGGGTGTCGGTGCGGCCGACCTTGATGGCACGGGCGGCGGCGACGAGGTCGGGGAGCACACGTTCGGCGGCGGCGCCGACGGTGATGGCGGTGGAGCCGGCCATGCAGCGCTCGCCGGCGCAACCGAAGGCGGCGGTGGTGAGGTTTTCGACGGTCTTGGCGACGTCGGCGTCGGGCATGACGACGATGTAGTTTTTGGCGCCGCCGTTGGCCTGGACGCGTTTCCCGTGCTGGGTGCCGGTGTCGTAGATGTATTTCGCGATCGGGGTGGAACCGACGAAGGAGATCGCTTTGACGAGCGGGTGCTTGAGCAGGCCGTCGACGACGGGGCGGCCGCCGTGGACGATATTGAAGACGCCCTTGGGGCAGCCGGCTTGTTCGAGGAGCTGGCCGAGGAGAATGGCGGTGAGCGGGACTTTCTCGCTGGGCTTCAGGATGAAGGTGTTGCCGCAGGCGATCGCGGTGGGGAACATCCAGAGCGGGACCATCGCGGGGAAGTTGAACGGCGTGATGCCGACGCAGACGCCGAGCGGGAGGTTGACGGTCTCGCAGTCGACGCCGCGGGCGATGTTTTTGAGGGAATCGCCGAAGAGGAGCGTGGGGATGCCGCAGGCGTATTCGATGTTTTCGAGGCCGCGGAAGACGGAGCCGCGGGCTTCGGCGTGGGTCTTGCCGTGTTCGCGGGAGACAGTGCGGCAGATGAGATCGAAGTTCTGTTCGACGAGTTGGCGGTAGCGGAAAAAGACGCGGGCGCGCTCGACGGGCGGGGTGTCGCGCCACGCGGGAAACGCGGCCTGGGCGGCGG
>JBILLY010000629.1:0-3628 GCA_044375835.1 Opitutaceae bacterium | reverse complement strand
CAGTGCTCGATGCGGTGCACGCCGCGCGCATGGATCAGGTCGTAGCCGTCGTCGCTGTTGGCCCAGGCCCGGCAACCACGGAAGACGTTGCCGTCCTGGCGGGCGTGGCCGCCGAAGCCGTCGGCGTTTTCGCCGCGCTTGTCGGGGTCGTAGTTGTGGTGGGAATCGCAGTTGAGCACGAGGTTGTCGCCGCCGTCGGCGATGAAGAAGCCCGGGCCCTCGTTGTGGTGCAGGTTGAGTCGCTCGAAAATATTGTGGCTGCCGCCCTCGACGCGGATACCCCACGACTCGTTGGTATGGGTCAAAATCTGCTGCACGCCGCGAAGCTCCAAGCCGCGCAGGTGCAGCCAGTCGGCTTTGACGCTGATGCCGCGGATGCGGACCGGCGTGGCGAGCTGGTGAAAGTCGAAGACCGGCGTCTCGTCCCGGTAGGCCCAGTAGTGGATGCGCTTGCCCGGCGCGCCGCTCTTGTTGAGCAGAATCCCGATCTCGATTTTGGTGCCGCTGAAAACGTAGGTGCCGCCGCGGATCCACACGGTGTCGCCGGGCGAGACTGCCTCCTGCGCGCGCGTGACCGAGGCAAACGGCTGCGCGAGCGTGCCCGGGTGGGCGTCGTTGCCGTCGGGGTGCACGTAGAACTCCGCGGCGGCGGCGGAGCGGGCGACAGCCACGGCGAGCGCGAGCGCAAGGGCGAGGCGCCACGGAAGGCGGAGGCGGGGTTTCATCGGGCCGAGACTGTGCACCGCGGGCCGGGCCGACGACAAGGCGCGCGGCGGACAGTCTAGCGCGCCTCGGGCACGCGGGTGCGTCGGGGCAAGGATCGCTCTCGACCGGCAGCGACGGCCTCGGCGCGTGGCCATGGTCACGCGCCGGCTCGTCCGGGCGCGGCCGTTCAGCGCCCAAGCCTCAGCGCGCCGCGCTCGGCGGCCACCCGCCCTGCCCGGCCGCTCACAGCCGCGTCGTGATGCTGAAGCTCCAGGTCGTGGGCTCGGCGTAGCGGTAGATGAAGTTCGGGCGATTCCGGGCGGTGTTGTAGGACGTCGCGCCGGTGATGCGGTAGCGGCTGTCGCCGTTCATCACGTCGTAGATATTGTTCAGACCGAGGCGGAAACTCGTCATGTATTTCTGCAGCACGCGGCGGTCGTAGAGCAGGTAGGTGTGGAGCGGGAACGACGCGCCGGCCTCGTAGGGCACGCCCTCGCGGATGTAGACGTTGTAGTCCGGCGTGAAGATGCCGTTGAGGCCGACGCGGAAGCCGCGGACGCGCGGCACCTGGTAGTCGAGCACGAAGCTGCCGGTGTAGGGCACGCTGCGGCGGCCGGAGACTTTGTCGGTGAGCGTGTTCGAGCCGAGCACGTTGCGGGCGTTGGTCAGCACGGCGGGCAGCTCGGCCATCGTGCGATCGCCGCCGGGGGCGTTGGCGGCGACCGTGCGCTCTTCCGCGGCGGCGAGGTAGGCGCGGAACTGCGAGAAATCGGCCTGCGCGCGCACGCGGTTCATCGAAAACGAGACGCGCGACTGCAGACCGAGCCAGCGCTGGCTCTGCAGCGTCATCTCGACGCCGCGCGATTGCTCGTTGGAGTTCACGGTGCGGCGCTCGTTGTTCAGGCCGTTCACGACCTCGAGATACTTCGGGTCGCCGGGGAGGATGTTGTTCGGATTGATGAGATCCTCGAGCTGCGTGAGGTTGAGCACGTCGGGATTCCACGCGTAGGCGGCGTTGACGCGCTGGGTGTCGTAGAACGAGACGGAGTAGGACAGCTTGCGGAAGAGCTCGAAGCGGAGGCCGACCTCCTTGGTCTTGCCGCGCACGGGTCCGATGTCGGGGCCGTAGAACACCTGGCGCGACTGCCAGTTGAACGACTCCGACTGCGAGGCGATCGCGACGACCCGCGCCCACTCCCCGCGCCAGACCTCGAGGGTGAGGCCGGCCATCTTGCTCTGCGCGGAGAGATTGAAACGGGGGTCGTATTCGTAGATCCCGGGGTTGTCCTCGGGCATGCCGGGGTGGACGAAGTGGCCGCGCGCATCGACCGCGTAGGCCGCTTCCTTCGGAATCTTGCGCGTGAGCGCATTCCAACTCATGCCGACCAGCGTGTTGAGGCGGCCTTTGAAGTAGTCGCCGGAAAGCGACGCGGTCTGCGTGCGGGCGTAGCGGATATCGACGAACGGTCCGGTGTTGGTCGCACTGTAGTAGAACGCCGGCTTGAAGGTCGGAGTCTCGGGCAGATTGGGCACGAGGAACCGGTCGAAATACTGCGAGCTGCCGAACGCCGGGTCGTCGAGGTAGGCGCGCAGCCGGATGCCGTTGTTGGCGGCTAGGCCGGGGGCGGCGGAATTGTAGAGCCCGAAACGTTCCGAGAGCTTGAGGTCCTTCTGGTGCAGGGCGGTGACGACGAGGAGCTGCTTGCCGAAGCGGCCGAAATCGAAGGGATACGCCGCGGCGAGGCGTCCCGCCTTCACGACGTTGCCGAAGACCTTGAAGGCCGCGCCGCCGAACGCCGCGTCGATGTAGGGCCGGCCGGCGCCGTCGACGTTGAGCACGGGCGGCGTCTGGCTCGTGCCGAAGGAATTGTCGTTCCGGTCCTCGTGCTGGTATTGCTGGTTGTAGGCGAGTTCCAGCGAGAGTTTGCCGATGCGCTGCTCGAGCGTGACGTTGGCGACGTTGAAGATGCGGTTGTTGTAATCCACCGTGCCGAGCATGTTGGTGTATTGGTCGAAGCCGCTGAACTCGCGGAACGTGCCGTTGGGCAGGCGAATGGCCTGCGTCTGGCCCTGGAGCAGCGACACCTGGTTGCCTGAGGGGCCGCTGCGGTCGATCGCGAGCGGCGGGTTGGTGGCGGTGCGCTGGATGATCTCCCCGTCGGAGGTGTAATACCACTGGTTGTTCGTCGAGAAGCCGCGGCCCGCCGCGGCGACGTCGTTGATCGCGAGCGCGCTGTCGGCGCGCACGCGGTAAGTGGTGCCGCGCTCGCCCTCGACGCGGATGGTCGTGGTCTTGAACGGCTCGTAGGTGAACGCGATGTGGCCGGCGCGGAAGACGTCGTTGGTGGTGCGGACGTAGGTCTTGTTGCGGCGGTTCGCGAGGTTCACCCGCATGAAGAGTTTGTCGTGCAGCTTGCGGTTCGCATCGAACTGGAAGCGGAACGCGTCGTAGGAACCGACGCTGGCGAGGAACTCGGTCGAATTCCGCGAGCGGGCGCGCTTGGTGAAGATGCTCGCCTGGCCGCCGGGCGAGGAGTCGCCGAACATGAGCGAGTTGGAGCCCTTGGCGAAGTCGTAGCGCTCGACGTTGTAGGCGTCGGACGGGACATACCAGGTGAAGAAATTGCGCGAGGCGCCGCCGGTGCTGAGGCCGCGGTAGTTGATGCGCTCGTCGTTGCGGGACTCGAGCCGGGGCGTCACGTCGACGCCGGCGATGAAGCGGGCCGCGTCGTCCATGCTGAACGCGCCGAGGTCGCGCATGAACTCGGAGGTGATCACGTCGACGTTTACCGGGACCTTGATCAGTTCCTGGTTGGTGCGGCTGCCGATCAAAGTCGTCGTGGCCTGCCACGATTTGTCGTCGGTGTCGGAGACGGTGAACGGCGAGAGGGCGATGACCTCGTCGCTCGTGGGCGTTTTCGCC
>JBILLY010000630.1:0-3628 GCA_044375835.1 Opitutaceae bacterium | reverse complement strand
TCCTGCGCGGTCAGAATCTGGTGGGCGAGATGGCGCAGTTTCCGGTGCATGGTCTGGGCTTCCGCCAGCAAAACGCGGTTCCGGGCGGAACTCCGCCGCAGCAGGGCTTCCCCCGCCGCGCGTCGCGCCACCTCTTCTCCGAGCCGGCGGTTGCCGCGGGCCAGTTCCGCCGCATGCACGCGCAGCAGGCGGTTGCGCTCGTTGAGCTGCGAGACACTGTGCCGGGCGGCGCGCCGCTCCGCCGCCAACGGCCCCAGCGCCTCCGTGAAGAACCGGCCGGCCCGCCGGAGCACCCGGTCGCGCGCCGGAGCCGCCGCGGGCAGCGCGGGCAGGCACACGAGCGCCTGTTCGTGCGTCACGGCCAGGTCCAGTATCTCCATGCCGGCGGCGAGCGCCCGCCGTCCCAACCGGCGTGCCACGACGAGTCCCTGGACGCCGCCCCGGGCCAGATGCAGACGCAAGCCTTGGCGGTAGCCTCGGGCGAAACCGGCGCGGCGCTTCTTCTGGGGTCCGGTGTTTTTTTCGGGCATGGACGCAGGGAGGTCTGTCGACCTCCGCTCCTGTATGGGTTGTCTCGGCCCCGCGCCACCGGGGTGGCGGCGCGTCCGTTCTGGCCGCCAGTAAACACGTGCCGACGCCAAACTGCGATAAGGATAAACCCTACTGCATCGAACTCCGGCCCCGGGCATCGCCTGCACCGCCCGCCTCGGCCATCGGGCGGACGGCTCACCCCGGATACACCGCCGCGGCGATCGCAGTGGGGTTTCACCTTATGGCGGCCGCTCCCACCCCGCCCTATGCTGGGCGCCTCATGCCCGATCCCGTCTCCCGGCCCGCTGCGCCCGCCAATCCGTCGCCGTCGCCCGTTCCCGCCGGCTCGCCGCCGCCCGCCGCGCCGCTCCCGCCCTCCGCCGGCGCGCCGCCACCGGTCGTCGCCGGTATTCCCGTCCCGTCCCGCAACGCCGCCTGGGTGATGACCGCCGCCGTGTTGGCCGCCGCTCTGATCGTCACCGCCGTTGTCCTCGTCCGCAAAATCGCCGCGCGCGACAACGCCCTCTCCCAGAATCAGGTTCGGGCCGCCCAACAGGGCGCCGCCACCACGGTGCTGCTCGCCCAGTTGGAGACCGAGAAAGCCGGCGCGATCGCCCTCCAGACCAAGACCCAGGACGCGTTGGCCGAGACCGACGCCCTTCGCACCCGCATGGGCCGAGCCGTCGCCGCCGCCGCCGAAAGCCAGACCCAGCTCGAGCGCTCCCGCCTCATCGCGGCGAATTTCCAAACGCAGATGGAGGATGCGACCGTCGCTTCGATCCGCCGCCGGGGCGAGGTGGAGCTGGCCACCACCCAGGCCACGCTGCTGCAGACCCAACTGACCCACGCCAAGGTGGACCAGGTCCGCCTCCAGACCCAACTCGCCGAGGCCCGGGCCGAGGCCGAGGTCCTGCGCGTGCGACTCAAAACCACCGAAAGCGAACTCGCCGCACTGCCTCGGCCCGGGTCCGCTCGTTAGCCCGGACGCCCGGCCCCGGTTCGCCCCGCCCGGGCGAGAAAGCCATCCCGTTCCACCCCTCCGCGCGCGGCCTCATCTCCTTCCGCGGAGTCCCTGACCGGACTCGCGCCGCGAACCCGCTCGCGTCGTCGTCGTTGTCGGGCAGAAAAAACGGGGGCCGCTCGGCCCCCGCACCTGTCGACCGGCACCGGCGGCCACCGCAGCACTCACCCGCCTCCGGGTGACGCCGCGCAAACGGCCGCGGCCCGCCCGCTACCCGCTCGCGCGCGCGAGGTGATTTTCCGCCGTCTGCTTGATGTCATCCTTGCTCAGGTCGACGAAGACTTTGGCCTCGGGATAGTTGATCCGTTGCACCTTGGAGGGGAGCATCAGCACTTCCTTGCCCGAATACCAGTGTCCGGTCTCGATCGCGATTTCCCGGATCACCCACCGCTTGTCGTCGACGAGGAAGTCGCTCACGGATCCGATCGGTCCGTCCGTGGCCTCGAGCGCATAGCCGGTCACCGTCTTGCTGCTCGCCAAATGCACTTCGTCCCAACGCGGGTAGTCGTAGGTGCGCACGTTTCCGGGCGTGGTCGACGCCAGACGTCCGGGGTAGTCGGCCTTCCCCCAGACTTCACCGCCGACCCAGTAGACCGGCCAGCCGTAGTAGCTGTAGTAGTTCTCCTCGTATTGCCTGGAGACCGGCCGCTGGGTGTCGATCGACGGGCTGTTCTCGATCTGCTTGCGGGTCAGGTTCACGTGCAGGGTTTGGTCCGACTTGCTGAATCGGCCGAACGAATACGGCGAGAGCAGCACCTTCCGGCCGGTGAGCCAGGTGCCGGTGTCGGCGACGAGGTAACGGATCGCCCAAGTCTGGTCGTCGAAGTAAAACTCCCGGATCTTGCCGATGTCCCCGTCGGAAGCGGTCAGCGTGTGACCGATCATTTCTTTTAGATGTAGTAGCATTGGATGCCTGTTCGTCGGACTCCCGCCGGTCTGTCGGTATGAAAGGTGCCCGCGGGGTTTCCCACCCGCCCACGATAGACCCGCTCCACGGCCGCAACTATGGGGTCTTTCCAGACAACGGCGGGCGCCCGTCCGCGGTATCGCGCCCGGGAGCCGGGTCGACCGGCACCTTCATGTCCACCGTATGCTCCGCCCCGTCGTCGCTCAGCGGCACCGTCGTCCCCGCGATCGGCCGACCGTCGAGCAGGACGAGTTCGGCCGGACGCGCGTCGGCTGCGACCGCCGTGAAGGTGATGCGGTAGAGCGTCCGCCCGTGGCGGTAGCGGACGCGGTAGCTCCGCCACGTCCTCGGCATCCGCGGGGCGAGCCGCAGCCGGTCGCCCTCGCGGTTCACGCCGAGCAGCGTCTCGATCAGCAGGCGATACATCCAGCCGGCCGACCCCGTATACCACGTCCAGCCGCCCCGGCCGGTGTGCGGCGCGACCGCGTAGACATCGGCCGCCACCACATACGGTTCGACTTTGTAGACGGCGATCTGCGCCGGCGAGTCGCCGTGGCGCACCGGGTTCAGCAGGTTGAACAACGCCCACGCCCGGTCCGTGTCCCCCATCAGCGCGAAGGCCATCGCCGCCCACACCGCCCCGTGTGTATATTGGCCGCCGTTCTCCCGCACGCCGGGGATGTAGCCCTTGATGTATCCCGGATCGAGCGCCGAGCGGTCGAAGGGCGGATCGAAAAGCTGGACCACGCCCGTCGCCCGGTGCACCAACCGCCGCTCGACCGCGGCCATCGCCCGCCGCGCCCGCGCCGGGTCCCCCGCCCCGCTGATCACCGCCCAACTCTGCGGCAACGAATCGATCTGGCACTCCGGATTCAGCGCGGACCCGAGCGGCGTCCCGTCGTCGAAGTAGGCGCGCCGATACCATTCCCCGTCCCAGCCGTGCCGTTCGATGTTCGTCCGCAACCGCGCCGCGTGCTCCCCGCACCGGTCGGCGAAGGCCGCGTCGCCCCGGGCCCGCGCCACGCCGGCGAAGCGCGTCAGCACATCCGTGAGGAAAAAAGCGAGCCACACGCTCTCCCCGCGCCCGTCCCGGCCGACGGCGTGCATGCCGTCGTTCCAGTCGCCGCTGCCGATCAGCGGCAGACCGTGGGCGCCCACCGCCAGACCGC
>JBILLY010000031.1:0-14771 GCA_044375835.1 Opitutaceae bacterium | reverse complement strand
TAGTTGAGCGAGGCGTTATAGTTCCATTTCTCGCGCTTGTCGTAGTAGAGACCGCCGGCGGCGAACTCGACGGTGCGGCCCTCGCGCTGGAAGGCGGAGCGGGAGACGACGTTGATGATGCCGCCGAGGGCGTCGCCGTCGCGGTCGGGCGTGGCGGCCTTGATGACCTCGATGTTGGCGACGGCGTCGGCGTTGAGCTGGCCGACGGAGAAGGCGCGGGAGTTGCCGGAGGCGGGCATGCGGTTGCCGTCGACCTGCACGGAATTGTATTTGGCCTCGAGGCCGCGGATGTTGACGCCGGAGGGCTCGCCGTCCTCGCCCTCGTTGACGCTGAGGCCGGGGAGTTGCTGGAGGGTGAAGCCGATGTTGCCGCCGAGGTTGGTGCTGAAGGTCTCCTCGGAGACGATGTTCACGAGGCCGCTGGCGGTTTTCTGCTGGTTGATGGCGAGGGCCTGGCCGCGCACGGATTCGGCCACGGTGAAGGCCTCCATCTTCAGGGTCTTGCTCTCGAGGACGGCGACGAGCGAGGCGGTGGAGCCGGCGACGAGCGTCATCTCGCGGACGACGGGATCGAGGCCGACGTAGTCGACCTCGATGCGCTGCGGGCCGGCGGGCAGCGCCGAAAGGAGAAACCGTCCGTCGGCGTCGGTGTAGGCGGTGGCGGAGGTGCCGAGCACGCGGACGACGGCGCCCTGGAGGGAGCGGCCGGTGGCGGCGTCGGAGACGCGGCCGCCGAGGGCGGCGGTGCTCTGGGCGAGGAGCGCGGCCGGCAGCAGGGCGAGCAGCGCGAAGGCGGAGACGAAGCGGCGAAGCAGGCCGCGGGGATCGAGGGTGTGGTGCATAGGTGGATGAAAACGGACGCGCGCACTGTGCGGCGGGCGCGTGGCGAAACGGCGGCGTGCCGGAGACGATTCGGTGACGTCGCCGCGGGCGCGGGATGTCCCGCAATCGTAACGGCGCCGCCACGGAATCGGGACACGCGGGCGCTTTAATGGGCGTATCAGAATCCTCCGCACGCCGCCGATCCGACCGCCGACCCACCGATGAAAATCGCCCTCGTGACCGAAACCTTCCCGCCCGAGGTCAACGGCGTGGCGATGACGTTCGGGGTGATCGCGCGGGAACTGGGGCGGCGGGGCCACGCGGTGACGGTGTATCGGCCGCGCCGGGACGATCTGCCGGCGGCGGGGCGGGCGGCGGATTACGCGGTGGTGCCGATGCCGGGCTTTCCGATTCCCGGTTACCGGCTGCTGCGCATGGGGTGGCCGGCCGGCGGGCGGCTGCGGCGGGCGTGGCGGGCGGAACGTCCCGATCTGGTGCACGTGGTCACGGAGGGGCCGCTGGGGGCCTCGGCGGTGTCGGCGGCGCGGGCGCTCGGCATTCCGGTGACGTCGAGTTTCCACACGAATTTTCACGCCTACGCCGGGCACTACGGCGCGGCGCCGCTGGCGAGAGCGGTGCTGGCATGGCTGCGGCACGTGCACAACCGCACGCGGCGGACCTTCGCGCCGACGACGGAGTTGTGCGCGGAGCTGGCCGCCGCGGGTTTCCGGAACACGGCGCTGCTCTCGCGGGGCGTGGACACATGGCAGTTCCACCCGGCGCGGCGCGCGCCGGAGCTGCGCCAGACCTGGGGAGCGGGTCCGGAGACGCCGGTGGTGCTGCACGTGGGCCGGATGGCGGCGGAGAAGAACTACGGGCTGCTCTTCGAGACGTATGCGGCGATGCGGGCGGCGAATCCGGCCCTGCGCTTCGTGCTGGCGGGCGACGGTCCGCTGAAGGCGCAGCTCGAGCGGGCGCACCCGGAGTGCATCTTCGCGGGTTTCTTTTCCCGGGAGGAGATCGGGCGCTACTACGCGTCGGCCGACATCTATATCCACGCGAGCCGGACGGAAACCTTCGGCAACGTGCTGACGGAGGCGATGGCGAGCGGGCTGGCGGTGGCGGGGTTCGATTACGCGGCGGCGCGGCAGTTCGTGCGGCACGGCGAGAACGGGCTCGCGGTGCCCTTCGACGATCCGGCGGGCCTGGTGGCGGCGGGCGAGATGTTGGCGACGGACGAGTTTCTCCGGGCCAAGCTGCGGCTCGCGGCCCGGGGGGCGGTCGAGGCGCAGGCCTGGGAGACGGTGATCGGGCGTTTCGAGGCGGATCTGCGGGCGGCGGCGGCGGAGCAACCCGCGGCCGCGGCGGCGCCGGCGATGGCGTGACGATGCGCGCGCTCATTCTCACCGCAGGTTTCGGCGAAGGTCACAACGCCGCCGCGCGGGCGGTCGCGGAGGCGTGGATCGCGCGCGCGGGTGCGGGCACGGCGCCGGTGCTCGATGTGCACGCGCAGGCGGCGCCGCGGTTGAACCGGATCGCGCGCCGCGCCTACCTGGGCGCGATCAACCGCACTCCGGACCTCTGGCGCGCGATCTACGGCTGGCTCGATCGTTCGCGCCTCGCGGTCCGCGTGCTCGGCGCGCTGCCGGGAGAGCGCCGGGTGTTGCGGGAGGCGATCGCGCGGGAGCGGCCCGACGCGATCCTGTGTTCGTTCCCCGGTTACGCCTATCCGCTCGCGGCGCTGCGGCGGGCCGGCGGGATCGAGATGCCGTTTTTCAACATCGTGACGGACTCGATCAGCCTGAACTCGCTGTGGTGGCGGGCCGGGGCCGACGGCTGGTTCGTGCCCAACGCGGAATCGGCGGAGGTAATGCGGGACGCGGGGGTCGACGAGGAGCAGGTGTGGGTGACGGGCTTTCCCGTGCGGCGCGTGTTTGCCGAGCAGGCCGGAGGACCGACGGTGCCCGACCCGGCGGGGGGCACCGCGCCGCGCGTGCTGCAGATCGTGAACTCGGGGACGCGGCATGCGGCGGAGACGGCGGAACTCCTGTTCCGCGAAACCGATTGGGCGATCACCTGCACGGTGGGCCGCGACGAGGCGTTGCGCGCCCGGCTCGGCGCGGCGGCGGCGCGCCGGAAGGCGCCGACCACGATCCTCGGCTGGACCGAGGAAATCCCGCGGCTGCTGATGACGCACCATGTCGTGGTGAGCAAAGCGGGCGGCGCGACAACGCAGGAAGCGTTGGCCGCACGCTGCCCGATGATCGTGAACCAGATCGTCCCCGGGCAGGAGGAGGGCAACTACGAGCTGCTGCGGCGCCACGGCATCGGGGCGCTGGCCGAGACGCCGGCGGCCACGCTGGCCGCGCTGCGCGAGGCTTTTGCCGACGAGGGCCGGGTCTGGCGGCGGTGGCGCGCCGCGCTGGAGCCGCTCTGCCGTCCCGACGCGGCCGACGAGATCGCCGTGCGCGCGATGGCCGAGGCGCGGGCCGCGCGGACCTCCGAACCGGTGCCGATGCCGCTGCGGCGCGCGGCCCTTTCCGCATGAAGACCTGCTTCATTTTCAATCCGCACTCCGGCCGCAACCGGCGGCGTCCCGGACTGGCGCCGGCGATCCGGGCCTTCATCGCGGCGCGCTCGCTCGACGCCGAACTCGCGACGACGGAGGGGCCCGGCCACGCGACGGAGCTGGCGCGCGCGGCGGTCGGGGCCGGGGCGGAGGTCGTGGTCGCGGTCGGCGGCGACGGCACGATGAACGAGGTCGCGCAAGGCGTGGTGCACACGCCGGCCGCGCTGGCGTTGGTGCCGTGCGGCTCGGGCAACGGTCTGGCCCTGCACCTCGGGCTGCCGCTCTCGCCGCTGGCCGCGTTGACGCTCGCGACGGGGGCGGGCGGCCGCATCGCCGCGGTGGACACGGGCGAGGCGGACGGACGGCCTATTTTCAACGCGATGGGTCTGGGGCTAGACGCGGAAGTGAGCGCGCGGTTCAACCGGCTGACGCGGCGCGGGCTGCCGGCCTATGTCCGCACCGCGTGGCGGGCGTGGCGCGAGGTGCGGCCGCAGCGTGTCACGGTCACGGGCGGAGGCCGGACCGAGACGCTCGACGCGCTGCTCGTCGCGGTCGCGAACTCCGACCAATACGGCAATCATGCGCGCATCGCGCCCGGCGCGCGGGTCGACGACGGCCGGCTCGAGCTGGTCGCGGTGCGCGGCGTCGGGTTGTTCGGCGCGCTGGCGCTGGTCCCGGGCCTGTTTCTCGGGACGCTGGACCACCATCCCCGCGTCCTGCGGCTCAGCGGGCCGCGTTTCATGATCGAACGTGCCGGACCCGGCACGATCCACACCGACGGGGAGACGCACGCCGCGGGGGCGCGCGTGGAGGTCCGGGTGCGCCCGCGCAGCCTGCGCCTCGTCGTGCCCGCGGCATCGTCCGCGGTGGCGGCCCCGGAGTCGCGGGTGCCGCGGCGCTTCGCGTTGCTTTTCCCATGAAACTGCAGGTCCGCACCGTCATCATCTCGGACGTGCACCTCGGCACGACCGATTCGAAGGTCGTCGAGGTGAATCATTTTCTCCGGAACGTCCATTGCGCGAAGTTGATCCTCAACGGCGACATCATCGACGGTTGGCAGCTGCGCCGCGGGGGCCAATGGACCAAGGCGCACACGCGTTTCGTCCGCATCGTGCTGAAGAAACTCGAGAAACGGGACACGCAGGTCGTCTACGTGCGCGGCAACCACGACGACATCCTCGCGTCGTTTCTGCCGCTGGACTTCGAGAACCTGAGCGTGGTCGAGGATCACGTCCACGAAGGGGAGCGGGGCCGCTATCTCGTGCTGCACGGCGACATCTTCGACACGGTGACGAAGAACTTCGTCTTCCTCGCGCATCTCGGCGACTGGGGCTACCGGGCGCTGCTCACGCTGAACCGGATCTACAACCGCTGGCGGGCGTGGCGCGGCAAAGAGTATTGGTCGCTGAGCAAGGCCATCAAAGCACGGGTGAAGGAGGCGGTGAACCATGTCTCGAACTTCGAGGGGCACATCGCGGAGCTCGCCCGGCAGCGGGGTTGTGTCGGCGTGATGTGCGGGCATATCCACACCGCGGCGGACAAGATGATCGGCGACGTGCACTACCTGAATTCCGGCGACTGGGTGGAATCGCTCACCGCCGTCGTGGAGCATTGGGACGGGCGTTTCGAGTTGATCGATTTCAAGCGGTTCGTGGCGGAGTTTCCCCTACCGGCCGAGGCGCCCGAACCGGCGGCGGCGCCCGCCGGCGGCGGCGAGGCCGAGTTCGCGGAAACGTGACGATCCGGCCCGGCCGGCGTGTGACAATCGCGTGACGGCGAGCTTGCCGGCTCGTGGTTTGCACGGCGGGCTGGCACGCGTGTATTTTCCAATCCCGTGAGTCGACCAAAGAAAGCCCCCTCGAACAGCAGCCGTCCGCCACGCAGCGCCGCCCGGAGTGCGCCCCGGCGCACCGGTTCGGTCTACGGCAACCGCGAACAGAGCTGGCTGGCGTTCAACCGCCGGGTGCTCGACCAGGCGCGCAATCCCGCCAACCCGCTGCTGGAGCGCGTGAAGTTCCTCGCGATCGTGAGTTCCAACCTCGACGAATTCTTCGAGATCCGCGTGGCGGGCATCATGCAGCAGGCCGATTCGGAGGCGGGCGACCTCAGTCTCGACGGCATCACGCCGCGCGAGCAGCTCAGGCGCATTCGCGCGGCGGTGAATACCTTGGTCGCCGACCAATACGCCTGCTGGCACGGCGCGCTCGTGCCGGCGCTGGCGACGGAGGGAGTGGTCTTCCGCACGGCGGCGCAGCTCGACGAGACGGAGCGCGCGTGGGTGCGGCGGCATTTCGAGACCCAAGTGATGCCGGTGCTGACGCCGCTGGCCGTCGACCAGGCGCACCCGTTTCCCCTGCTCGCGAACAAGACGCTCAACGTCCTCGTGTCGTTGGACAACCCGGAGACCCCGGAGCACGAGAAGCTGATGATCATCCTGCCGGTGCCGCGCAGCCTGCCGCGCATCGTGCAGATCGATCCGGCGGCGGGCGGGCCGCGGCGGCACATGTTTCTCAGCGAGATCATCAAGGTCTGCGCCGACCAGCTCTTCCCCGGCTACGTCGTGCGCGATGCGCACGCCTTCCGGGTGACGCGGAACAGCGATCTCTACATCGACGAGGAGGAAGCGGAGAATCTGCTGAAGAAAATCGAGGATGAACTCCGCAATCTGCGGCGCGGCGCGGCGGTGCGACTGGAGATCGAGGAGGGCGTCGATCCCGCGTTGTGCGCGCAACTCTGCCGGCATCTGTCGCTCGGCGAGGGGCAGACATTCCGGATGCAGGGACCGCTCAATCTGCTCCGGCTGATGAGTCTCTACGAGCTGATCGACCGTCCGGACCTCAAGTATCCGCCGTTCCAGCCGGCGGACTGCGCGCCGCTGGCGGCGGGAAAAAAAGTCTTCGATGCGCTCCGCGAGCGGGACCTGTTGCTGCACCACCCCTACGACTCGTTCGCGCCGGTGGTGGAATTCGTCGAGCAGGCGGCGCGCGACCCGGAGGTGCTCGCGATCAAGCAGACACTCTACCGCACGAGCGGCGATTCGCCCATCGTGCGCGCGCTCATCGACGCGTCGTTGGCGGGCAAACAGGTCACCGCGCTCGTCGAGCTGATGGCGCGCTTCGACGAGGCCAACAACATCAAGTGGGCGCGGGAACTCGAGGAAGCGGGGGTGCACGTGGTCTACGGCCTCATGGGGCACAAGACGCACTGCAAGTGCTGCCTCGTCGTCCGGCGCGAGGGCGAGGCGCTGCGCCGCTACGTGCACCTCGGCACGGGCAACTACAACCCGAAAACCGCGCGCCTCTACACCGACATCAGTCTGCTCACCGTGCGCGACGACCTGACGGCCGAAGTCGCTCAGCTCTTCAACACGCTCACCGGCCTCGGGCGGACGCCGGACTTCAAGCGGCTGCTCGTCGCGCCCTTCAATCTCCACAGCCGCACCCAGGAGTTGATCCACGCGGAGACCGCCAATGCCCGCGCGGGCCGGCCGGCGCGCATCATCGCGAAGATGAACAAACTCGTGGACCCGGAGACGATCGACAACCTCTACGCCGCCTCGCAGGCCGGGGTGAAGATCGACCTCATCGTGCGCGCCACGTGCTGCCTCGTGCCCGGCGTGAAGGGCCTGAGCGAGAACATCCGGCTGCGCAACATCGTGGGCCGGTTCCTCGAGCACGCGCGCATCTTCTGCTTCGAGAACGCCGGCCAGCCGCTCGTCTACTGCGGCAGCGCCGACTGGATGCCGCGCAATTTCTTCCGTCGCGTGGAGGCGGTGTTTCCCGTCGACGACCCGGACCTACGCCGCCGGCTGGTCGAGGACGTGCTGCCCATCGAGCTGCGCGACAACGAAGATGCCTGCGAGTTGCAGCCGGACGGCACCTACCAGCCGCCGCGGCGCGCGACGGGCGAGGAATCGTTCCGCGCGCAGAAATACTTCATGGCCGCGGCGACCTTGCGCCGGACTTCGGCGTCGGCGGTGGCCGTGGCGATCGCGCCGCCGCCGGGAGCCGCGGGGAGCGCGGCGGCCGGACAGGGCGTCGAGCCGGCGCCGACGGAATAGGCGGTCGGACGCCGCACGGGCGGGTTTTCGGCCGGCTCCGGCGGAGCCCCCGCGGGGGAGGGGACCCGGCCCGCCGCGAACCGACGCCGCCGGGCCGCCGCGCGACGGCCAGGTTACGGCCGGCCGCGGGCGTTACGCCCGGATGGCGGCGAGGCTAAGATCCGGCGACGTCCGGACTTTGCCGTTGTGACCTTGCCGGCGGCGGCTGCGCTCGCGGCCGATGCCCGCCACCGCTCCCATTCCCGGACTGACCTGGTATTCGTTTTTGCACGCGGCGCCCCTGCGCCCCCTCCACACTTGGGTCCGCACCGCCGAGGCGCGCTTCCGGCCCGCGCGTTTCCGGCCGTTTGCGCCGCGCCTCGAGGCGGCGCGGGAACGGCTGCGGCGGGAAGGCGGCGTCGCCGGCGCGGGCGGCGCGACGATCCTGCGCGAAGCCGGCCGCGGCCGGGTGCCGACGATCGTGCTCGGCGGGTTCGTGCCCGACTCGACCGAACAGGTGTTCCTCCTGCGGCGGGTGTTTCTCGCCGCGGGCGACCTCTACTGCTTCAACTACCCGCGCGACAGTTTCTCCCTCGATCTGCTCTGTGCGCAACTGGACGACCTCGTGGCGGAACTCGGCGCGGCGGGACAGCCCCCGGTGTTGTTCGGAGTCAGCTTCGGGGCCGGCCTGATCCTCGAATGGTTGCGCCGGGCGCGCGGCGCGGGTCGCGCGCCGGTGCTCGCCGGGCTCGTGCTGGTGAGCCCGGTCGCCTGCGTGGCGGATGTCCTCGCGCCGGAGGCAGCCAAGCCGGCGACGCTGCTGGGCCGCGCGGTGAAACCCTACCTCGCGGCGGACACCGCGATCACGGAGGCCTCGGTGGAACGCTCGCGCACGATCTTCACCCGCATGTTCGAAGCCGGAGCGCAGAACAAGCTGGCGCTGCGCCGCCTGATGACGCGGCCGGAACTCGAGCAACTGCGCGGTGCCGTCATGGGCACGATCCGCGGCATCACGGCCGACGGGGCGCGCCAACGGATGCGGGCGATGACGGCGATGCGGTCGCCGACGGATTACTTCGTGCCGGCGGCGCTGCCGCTGACGACGGCGCCGACGCTCGTGCTGTTTGCCGAGCGGGAGGAGGCGGTGATGGACCCGCAGGCCCCGTCGCTCTTTGCGTTTCGCCACGCCTGCCAGGCGTATTTCCCCGCCGGACACGTGCGGGAGGTGGCGGCGCGTCCGGGCGACGCGCCGGTGCAGCATGCGTCGCTGATTTTCCACGTGTTCGAATTTTTGCCGCCGCTCCAGGCGTTCTACACCCGGGTGCGACACCTGCCGCTGCCGCTCGCCGCATGAAGACCGAAAATCGACCCGTTCGCCGCCCGGCGCCGTGGTGGCGGCAGGCGGTCATGCTCGGCGCGGCCGTGCACACCGCCCGGATCGGCCGGCGGCTGCGCGCGCCGCACCGGGCGATCCTCGCGCAGGAAGCGGCGTGGCGGGCGTTGATCGCGAACTTCGCGGCCACGGATTTCGGCCGGACGGAGGGCCTGCACGCCGGGATGACGTATGCGGGTTTCCGCGGCCAGGTCGCGCCGCGGCGCTACGAGGAGTTTGCGCCGTGGATCGAGGCGATGAAGCGCGGGGACGCCGGGGTGTTGTGGCCGGGGGCCTGCCGCTACTACGCGGTGTCGTCGGGGACGACGGCGGGGCGGACCAAGTTCCTGCCGGTGACCGACGCGATGCTGGCCCACTTCCGCCGCGCGGGACTCGAGTCGCTCTGCTATTACGCGCGACGCACGGGCAGCGCGCGGGTCTTCCGCGGCCGGCATCTGTTTCTCGGCGGTTCGACGACGCTGTCGCCGATACCGGAAGCGGCGCCCTTTCGCGCGCTGGCGGGCGATCTGAGCGGAATCACCGCGCTGCATTTGCCGGGCTGGGCGGAGAAATACCTCTACGAACCCGGCCGCGAGATCGCGGAGATCGCGGACTGGCCGGAAAAGGTGCGGGCGATCGCGGCGCGGACGGCGGAGTGCGACATTTCGCTCGTCGGGGGCATCCCCAGCTGGCTGTTGATTCTGGCGGAGGAACTGCGGCGGCGCACCGGGAAGTCGCCGTTGCGCGCGATCTGGCCGAACTTCGAGTGCCTCGTGCACGGCGGGGTGCCGCTCGCGCCGTTTGCGGCGGAGCTGCGGACGGCGGTCGGCCACGGGGTGAACTTCCATGAAGTGTATCCGGCGTCGGAAGGGTTCATCGCGGCGCAGGACCGCGAGCCGGAGGCGGGGCTGCGACTGATCGCCGACGCGGGGATTTTCTACGAGTTTCTGCCGGCGGCCCTGTTCGATGAGCGGCGCCTCGGTGAGTTGGCGGCGCACGTGGTGCCCTTGGGCGAGGTGAAAGCCGATGTCGACTATGTGTTGCTCATGACGACGCCGGGCGGCCTGTGCCGCTACGTGATCGGCGACGTCGTGCGCTTCGTGAGCACGGAGCCGCCGCGGCTGATTTACGTGGGCCGGACGCGGCTGCAGCTGAGCGCGTTCGGCGAACATGTGATCGAAAAGGAAGTGACCGACGCCGTCGCCGAGGTCTGTGCGCTCGCCGGCGCGAGTGCGGTGAACTTCCACGTCGCGCCCCGCTTCGTGGACGCGGGCATGCCCGGGAGCCGCGGCCGCCACGAGTGGTGGGTCGAGTTGCGGCCGGCGGCGGGGCGACCGGTGACCGCGGCGGAGTTCGCCGACGGCCTGGACCGGGTGCTCCAGCGGCTCAACGACGACTACGAGGCGAAACGCAAGGGCGGCGGTCTCGATGGACCGCTCGTGCATCTGGTCGCGCCGGGCACCTTCGAGCGCTGGCTGAAGGCGCGCGGAAAGTGGGGCGGGCAAAACAAGATGCCCCGCTGCCGCAGCGACCGCGAGATCGCGGACGAGTTGGCCGAACTGGCGTAGGCTAGCCGCGGGGTCGCGGCGGGATTCCGGGTGCGCAGCGTGCGGGCCGATGCCGGGACGTGCCGGCGTTGCCCGTCGGCCGGTGCCGTCGCGCCGCCGGGGGGAGGCGTGAACGGGGTAAACAAACGCGGCCGGCCCCGTGGGTGCCGGCCGCTTTGTTCCCGGACCGAAACCGGATCAGAGTTTCCAGCGGACGCCGAAGTTGGCACCGAAGCCGTAGCTTTCGATCTGAACAAAGCGGCTCTGCGTGGCCGCGAACTTCACGCGGAAGGGTTCGTCGGTGACGTTGATCAGTTCGCCGAAGACTTCCCAGTTGCGGTTGATCCGGTAGCTTGCGGTCAGATCGAGCTGAGCGAAGTCGTCGACATAGCGGTCCTCGTCGGCCGAGGCGCCGATGGGCTCGTCCTCCCGCAGGCGGGACGAGCGGAAGTTCAGCGCCGCGCGGAGGAAGAGGCCCCGTTTCTCGTAGGTCAGCGCGACGTTGCCGATGCGTTTCGACTGGCCGATGAACGGCAGCTTTTCGCCGGGCCGCGAGGCAACTTCACCGGAGGAGGACGACAGCGTGTAGTTGGCGAGAAAACCGAGACCGTCGAAGGGCGCGGGGAGCCGGTTGAACTGCTGCTGATACGCGAGCTCCAGGCCCGAGATGCTGCCTTCGTCGCCGTTCACAAAGGTCGTCAGATTGTAGCCGGTGGCGGCGTCCGCGCCGGGCGTGGTGCGCTCGTAGGTGAAGTTCTTGATCTCTTTGTGGAAAACGGCCGCGGAGACGGAGCCGAGCGACGAGAAATAGTGTTCGATGGAGGCATCCCAGTTCGAGGAGGTCAGCGGTTTCAGGTCGGGATTGCTGGTGGTGACGCTGCGATTGTCGTCGTTGACCCGGCGGGACAGCGAAGCCTGCGCGTAGGACGGTCGCGCCAGCGTTTTGGTCCAAGCCGTGCGAATGACGGTCCGGTTCGACGGGTTGAAGGTCAGATACACGCCCGGGAGGAAGTGGTCGTAGTCGCGACTGCGGGAGCTCGGCGTCGCGGTGGTCACGCCCGCCGTGGTCTTGAGGGAGTTTCCGGAGGTCGCGAAGTCGGTGCTCTCATAGCGGGCGCCGGCGCTGAATTTCACCCGATCGACGGTGACTCCGCCCATGGCGTAGAGCGCCGATACATCCTCATCGGTCGTCCAATCGGACTGCAGGCTCGTCGCCACATCGCGGGTGGCGACGAAGGCGCTCTTGTTGTCGATGAACGCCCGGGTGAACTTGGCCGCGCTCAGGCGGGGTCCGGTAAGGTAGCCGTAATCGGACGACGTCTGCGGCTCGGCGAGCGCGGCGAAGGCGTAGCCGGGAATCGCGGCGTAGTTCTCCTGTTCCACTTCCTGGTCTTTCCGTTTGGCGCGGAGCTGGGCGCCGAACTTCACGAACGCGGGCCGCGCGTCGGCGACGCTGAAGTTGTTGCGGGCGTTGCCGCCGACATTCAGTTCGCGTTCGGAACCGGACGCGGGCGAATTGCGCAGCCGGTTGAATTCGTTGAAGGACGCGGGGTCGCTGATCGTGGTGCCGCCAAGCTGCCTGACGACCGGATTGTAGAAGTCGTCCGCGAAGGAGTATGACCAGCTCGTGCCGCGGGTCGACTTGCGGAAGATCGTCGAGGCCTCCGGGCGATCTTCGGTGCCCTCGCTGTAGGCGACCCGGCCGTCGAAGCGCCAGTTGCCCCGGGTGATTTCGCCGCCGAGCGTCGCGTTGTAGAGGTCCTGGATCTTCGAGCGCACGCGGAGCTGTTTCGCCTCGCGGCGGACCTCGGTCACCGTCGCGCTTTCCGGGGTGAGCGCGGTGAGCGTGCCCTCGGAGAACGGGATCGTGGTGATCTGCCGGATCTCGCTGTCTTGAAAACGCGAATACAGGCCGCGCACGTAGAAGAGGGAATCGCGGCTGGGCTTGAACTCGATCGCGCCGTTGGCGCCGTAGCGGGTGCGGGTGAGGTCGTAGGCGCGGTAGTTCAGTTCGTTGTTGAAGAAGGCCGTCTGGCCGGTCGCACCGGGCACCGCGCGGCGGGTCCAGGCGCCGCCGACTTCGACGTTGTCCGAACCCATGCGCCGGCTTTGCCAGGTCGGGGCGAAGGTCACGCCGAGGGTGCCGCCGTTGAACACGTCGGAGAAGGTGCCGTTGAACTTGCCGCTCAGCCGGTCGCGGAGGTCGTTGTATTGGCCTTGGGCGGAGAATTGGAGGTCGCGCTGGTTGAGGTCGAAGGCGCTGCGCGTCTTCAGATCCACGCGGCCGCCGAGGCCGTCCATTTCCTTGTCCGGCGTGGCGACCTTGGCGATCTCGACGGAGCCGAGCGCGTCGGACGGCACGACGTCGAGCGGCAGGGTGCGGTTGCCGCGGTCGGGCGTGGCGACGCTGACGCCGTTGAGCTGGACCGTGTTCAAGTCGGGACGGATGCCGCGCAGCACGATAAAGCGGCCTTCGCCCTGATCGCGATAGAGGGCTACGCCCGGGATGCGTTGCATCGACTCCGCGGCGTTCTGGTCGGGGAAGCGGCCGATCTCGTCGGCGGCGACGAGGTTCGTGAGGGTGTCGGCGGCGCGCTGCCGGTTGATCGCGCGGGCGGAGCCGACGGCGCTGCCGGCGATGACGAATTTGTCGAGCGTGACGACTTCGCTGCCGAAAGCGGCGTCCACGCGGACGGTGGACGCGGCGGCGACGACGACGGTGCGGCGCAGGTCGGGGTAACCGACGTAGCCGAGTTCGACCGTCTGTTGGCCGGCGGGGACGTTGAACAGCACGAATTCGCCGCTCTGGTCGGCAAACGTCTGCAGCGTGGTGCCCGCGACGGCGACGCGGGCTCCGCCGAGCGCGAGCTTGGTCTGGGCGTCGGTGACGCGGCCGGCGACGGTGCCGGTGCCCTGGGCGGGCAACGCCGCGGCGGCGCCGAGGGCGAAGGCGGCGAGCGCGGCGAGGCGCAGGCGGCCGAGAAGGGCGGGGAGGAAGGAACGGAGGATCATGGTCGGCTTGGATTCTGGCGGGTGCAGTTCGGGCCCGCGGATGGACGGCAACGGTCGCGGCCCGCGAGCGTCAATGCGCCGCCGCGCGCGTCGCCGACTTGTTACGCGGCCGGCACTGGTCCGTAACAAAACAAAACCGCCCTCCGCACCGATGCCGCGCGGGGCGGAGGTCGGCGGGAGGGCGGTGGGCGAGCGGCGCACGGCGCCGGACGCATCGTCGCGCGACGATGCGCGGGCCGGTGCACCGGGTTCAGGGCAGCTCGTAGACTTCCAGCAAACTGATGCCGGCGCCGCCGGCCGGAGCCGTGACGTGGGCGGTGTAGACTCCCGGATCGAGTTGGAGCAGCAACGCGGCGTCGCGGCTTCCGTCGGGCAGGGGAAAGGCACCGGCGCGCAGGGCGGCCGCGCGGATCTCGGCGGCATCGCCGTCGACCCAGTTGTCGTTGGTGTGAAGCTCGCGTCCGGAGCGGTCGAACACCGTGAGCACGGGATCGGCGAGTGCACCGGTCACGCCCGCGGCGGCGAGGCCGGGGCCGACGCCGCGGACGAGCAGCGTCTTGGGCCGGGCGCCGGTCACGACGAAGCCGGCGACGTGCGCCGCGGCGCCGCTGCCGGTCTGGGCGCGGCTCGAGACATTGGCGATCCGGGTCGGAATGGTGATCCGGTAGACGAGCACCATGTTGTCGTTGTCGAAGGCGGCCTTGTAGGGCGCGCCGACCTGGAAGCCGTCCGTGGTGATGAAGTCGTTGTCGTTGCCGACGAAGAGAAACCAGTCGTCGGGCGCGGTGGCATCGAGGGCGGGGACGAGCGCGAGCGCTTCCCATTTCTCGGACAGGTTGTCGGCGTCGTCGGGCAGGCCGTTGTGCAGGCCGAATTTCGCGAGCTGGGCGCGGTCGTTGAGATCGATGAACTCGGTGCGGGCCGCGGGGACGACGGACGAGGCGAGGACGCCGGCGGGGGCGAGCGGGGTGCCCGGCTGGTCGAACGCGGTGCCGGCGATATTGGTCGCGCCGGAGATATCGTAGAGCACGACGCGGCGGTAGAGCGACTCGGACGCGGCGAGGCCGCGGCCGGCGCTGTCGCGGGCGATGACGAGGAACTGCGTGTTGTTCAGCGCCAGCACTTCGCTCTGGGCGGCGACGCGGTTGGCGGTGCCGAGGCGGAAGGAGGGCAGGCGCAGCACGTATTCACCTTTCAAGGTCGGCGTGGTCCCCGTGAGGTCGTAGGCGAGGAGACGCGTGTGGTCGCGGGTGGCGACGGTGCCGCCGGTGCCGCCGTCCTGCCGCGCGGCCGATTGCAGCAGGGTGAAAAGCGTGCGCCCGTCGGGCGAGACGGAGAGGCCCTCGAGGCCCTGGTTGTTCTGGCGGCCGGTCACCGGGTCGAGCGGCGCGGGCGCGGGCTGGCCCTCGG
>JBILLY010000628.1:0-3658 GCA_044375835.1 Opitutaceae bacterium | reverse complement strand
CCTCGCGGAAGTCGCCCCCGCCGCCCGCGCCCTCGGCCGCCACGCGCTGCTCGTCGCCGGCCGTGACCCCGCCCGCACCGCCCCGCTCTCCGACGCCCTCGTCGCCACCGGCCTCGCCGTCACCCGCCTCACCATCGCCGGCGAACCCACCACCGAATCCGTCGCCGCCGCCGTAGCGCTCGCCCGCACCGCCGGCTGCGATGTCATCATCGGCTGCGGCGGCGGCGCCGTCCTCGACACCGCCAAAGCCCTCGCCGGCCTCATCCCTGCTCCCGGCACCGTCCTCGACTACCTCGAAGTCGTCGGCCGAGGCCTCCCGCTCCCGCCCGGCGCCCTGCCGTGTATCGCCATTCCCACCACGGCCGGCACCGGCTCCGAGGTCACCCGCAACGCCGTCCTCGCCGCCCCCGTGCCCGGCACCGCCCACCGCGTCAAAGCCAGTCTCCGCTCCCCGCACCTCCTGCCCCGCCTCGCCGTCGTCGACCCTGTCCTCACTTACGACCTCCCGCCCGCCCTCACCGCCGCCACCGGCCTCGACGCCTTCACCCAGCTCCTCGAGCCCTACGTCTGCACCCGCGCCAACCCGCTCACCGACGCCCTCTGCGCCGAGGGCCTCCGCCGCGCCGCCCGCTCCCTCCGCCGCGCCGTCGACAACGGCCGCGATGCCGCCGCCCGCGCCGACCTCGCCCTCGCCAGCCTCCACGGCGGCCTCGCCCTCGCCAACGCCGGCCTCGGCGCCGTCCACGGTTTCGCCGCCCCGCTCGGCGGCATGTTTCCCGCTCCGCACGGCGCCGTCTGCGCCGCCCTCCTCGCGCCCGTCACCGCCGCCAATCTCCGCGCCCTCCGTATCCGGATGCCCGATTCACCCGCCCTCGCCCGCTACGCCGAGGCCGCCCGCCTTGTCACCGGCGCCCCGCACGCCGACGCCGCCGCGCTTGTCCCCTGGCTCGAATCGCTCGTCGCCCATTGCGCGATCCCCCGCCTCTCCGCCTACGGTGTCACCGCCGCGCACGTCCCCGCCGTCGCCGCCGCCGCCGCCCAAGCCAGCAGCATGAAAGCCAACCCCATCGCCCTCACCCCCCACGAACTCGCCTCCGCCCTCCATTCCGCCCTCTGACCCTCCCTCTCCCCCTCTCTCCGTCTCTCCCTCTCTCCGTCTTCACCGCCCTCCCATGCGCCCACGCCCCGCCCTCCCCCTCGCGCGTCTCACCCTCGCCCTCGTCTTCGCCGCCTGCGCCCTCCCGCTCCTCCGCGCCCAGGCCCCGCGCGCACTCCAGCCCGCCGACTTCGCCGCGCTCCGCGACGTCGGCGATCCCCAGCTCAGCCCCGACGGCGCCCTCGTCGCCTACACCGTCCGGACCACCGATCTCCCCGCCGACAAAACCGCCACGCACCTCTGGCTCGTGCGCTGGGACGGCACCGACAACCGCGCCCTCACCCACGGCGACACCAAACACAGCCGTCCCCGCTGGTCGCCCGACGGCCGCTGGCTCGCCTTCCTCTCCTCGCGCCGCGACGACCGCGAAGTGGACCAGGTTTGGCTCCTCCCGCGCGACGGCGGCGAAGCCGAGAAACTCACCGAAGCCCCCGGCGGCGTCGAAGACTTCGCCTGGTCCCCCAATTCCAGCCAACTCGCCCTCGTCGTCCGCGACGTCGACCCGCGCGAACCCGACCCCAAGGCCAAGGAAAAGAAAACGCCCCCGCCCCTCGTCATCGACCGCTTCCAGTTCAAGCAGGACCGCACCGGCTACCTCACCGAGGTCCGCACCCACCTCGCGTTGATCGAACTCGGCCCCCGTAGAATCATTCCGCTCACCTCCGGCCCCCACGACCACGCCTTCCCCGTCTGGTCGCCCGACGGCCGCCAGCTCGCCTTCGTCTCCAACCGCGACGCCGACCCCGACCGCTCCGAAAACACCGACGTCTTCGTCATGTATGCCACGCCCGGCGCCGTCGCGCGCGCCCTCACCGGCGGTCCCGAGGCCGACGCCCACCCCGATTGGGGCACGCCGCCCGCCTGGTCGCCCGACGGCACTTCCCTCGCCTACCTCCGCGGCGGCGACCCCAAGCTCATCGGCTTCGCCACCCGCACCGTCATGCTCGCGCCCGTCGCCGGCGGCACCCCGCGCGCCCTCACGCCCACGCTTGATCGCAACCCCTCGCGCCTCCAGTGGGCGCCCGACGGCCGCTCGCTCCTCTTCGCCCTCGAAGACGACGGCGCCCAACCGCTCGTGCGCCTCGCCGTCGCCGCCGATGCCTCCGTCGCCCCGGCCGCCCCCGTGCCCGTCCTCGGCGGCCGCCGCCGCGTCAACGCCTTCACCCAGTCCGCCTCCGGCCGTCTCGTCGCGCTCACCTCCACGCCCGATCGCCCCTTCGAACTCTTCGCCGTGGAACCCGCCGGCCCGCGCCCGCTCTCCCGCCAAAACGACGCCTTCCTCGCCACCGTCCGCCTCGCCCGCGTCGAGGAAATCTCCGCCCGCGCCGCCGACGGCCCCGAGGTCCGCGCCTTCCTCGTCCACCCGCTCGATACGCCCGCCGGCTCTCGCCCGCCGCCCGCGATCCTCCGCCCCCACGGCGGCCCGCAGTCCCAATACGCCGCCGAGTTCAGCTTCGACGCCCAGCTCTTCGCCGCCCACGGCTACTCCGTCCTTCTCCCGAATCCCCGCGGCTCCACCGGGCGCGGCACCGCCTTCTCCGCCGCCCTCTTCGCCAACTGGGGCGGGCCCGATGTCCCCGACAACCTCGCCGTCGTCGACGCCGCCGTCGCCCGCCGCCTCGCCGACCCCAATCGCCTGCTCGTCGGCGGCTGGAGCTACGGCGGCATGTCCACCAACTACCTCATCGCCTCCACCACCCGCTTCAAAGCCGCCGTCAGCGGCGCCTCCATCGCCAACGTCCTCGCCGGTTACGGCACCGACCAATACATCCGCGACTACGACCACGAGCTCGGTTCGCCCTGGAAGTCGCCCGACACCTGGCGCCGCGTCTCGTATCCGTTTTTCCATGCCGACCGCATCAAGACCCCGACGCTCTTCCTCTGCGGCGAAAAGGACTTCAACGTCCCGCTCCTCGCCTCCGAGCAGATGTATCAGGCCCTGCGCAGCCTCGGCGTCCCGACGCAGCTCGTGATTTATCCCGGGCAGTTCCACGGCCTGACGAAGCCGAGCTACATCCTCGACCGCCACCAGCGCCACCTCGCCTGGTATGCCCGCTGGCTCGGCGACAACAAATAACTCTCCCGCCTCGCCGCCCCCATCGCCCTCTCCCACCCCTTCCGATTTTCGCCTCCGCCCTTGCCTTCCGCCACCAGCCTACCGCCCACCGCTTACAGCCTATAGCCTAAAGCCTAAAGCTTTCCGCTCACAGCTTCCTCCACCGCCGCGATCGCCGCGCGTTCCCGCTCCGCCCAGTCCCCGCGGATCTCCACCACCGGCAGCCCGCGCGACACCAGCGCCTCGCGCCACAGCCGCCGCGACCGCTCCCGCCCCGCCTCGTCCGGAAAACACCGCTGCGGATCCGGCACCCACGGCACGTCCGCATCGCACAGCAGATACAGCGCCACGCCGCGCGCCCGCTCGTCCGCCGCCGCCCGCACCCACGCCGGGCAATGCCCGGGAAACAGCAGGTCGTTCCACAGCACGCACGTGATCAGATCCGT
>JBILLY010000627.1:0-3663 GCA_044375835.1 Opitutaceae bacterium | reverse complement strand
GGTCGGCATCGCTGGTGGCCCGGTGGGATTCGAGTTCGAGGCGGGCGGCTTCGATTCCGGCCTGCACCGCCGCGGTGGCTTCGTGCACGGCCTGCTTGCTTGCGCGGGCGGCTTCGCGGAGGGCGGCCTGGGCTTCGAGCGGGATGACGTCTTTGCCGTTGAACGTGAAATTCATGTTGCGGCGGGTGGCGGCCGAGCGCGGGGCGTTTTCCGTCTTCGTGAGCAACGTGGTCTCCTCGAAATCGGTGAGCACGGAGCCGTTCTGGGTGCGGAAGCGGACGTTGGCCTTGGCCTCGCCGGGCACGCGGATCACGACGGCGCCGTTCATGGTGGTGAACGAGAGCGGCTTGCCTTCGCGCAGTTCGCGGAAACTGGCGGTGATCTCGCCGTTCATGGTTTCGACGAGGGCGGCGCCGCCGATGTCGTCGAGTTTGATTTCGCCGTTGGTGCTCTTCACCTCGACGTCGCCGTCGAGTTGGGCGCAGCGGATGTCGCCGCCCCAGGCGCTCTGGACGACGAGCGAGGTGGATTTCGGCACGGTGAGGCGGAACTCGGCGCCGCCTTTGGCGACGTCGCCGGTGGCGTCGAGGGTGACGACGTTGTCCTTTTCCGAGAGGGCGAAGCTCGACGCGGAGCTGAGGACGCGGAGGCCGTCTTTGCGCGCAGTCTTCGACTGCGAACGGGCGTCGGATTTGACGGTGACTTCGGTCGTATCGGTGCCTTGGACCCGGAGGTCGCCGCGGCCGAGGATGACTTTCACGGTGCCGGGTTTGGCCGGATCGGAGAACTTGACGGTGGTGCTGGAATCGTCGGCGCCGGCGGCGGTCGCCGCGAAGGCGAACCAGGTGCCGGCGAGCACGAGCGAGGGAAGGCGGAGTAGGGTGGACATGACGGGAGTCGGACGGTGATGACGGTTGAGGGATGAGGACGGAGTTCTCGTCGGTCGGAATCAGTCGGGTCGGTTGTGGAAAGGGGGGGCGTCAGAGCTGCGCGAGGGCGCGGGTGGCGGCGTCGCGCACGGTGCGGTCGGCCTGCTCGTTGCGGGAGATCTTCTCGAGCACGGGGGCGGCGTCGCGGGCGCGGGCGGCGGCGACGAAGTCGATCAGTTCGAGTTGCACGAGGGGGTTCTGCTCGCGGGGCAGGGCGGCGAGCACGCCGTCGCGGACGAGCGGGCGCTCGGCGTGCGGGTAGAGGGCCTCGAGGGCGCGGAGGCGGATGTTGGCGCTGGGATCGAAGGCGAGGGCGCTGATGAGGTCGTCGAGGACCTTGTCGGAGGGCGTCTCGTCACGGGCGGAGGCGAGCACGCCGCGGAGGCGGTCGTTGGCGGGGCCCTGCTGCTGCTGGAGCAAGGTGTAGCCGACGAGCTGGGTCATCTTCTTGAGTTCGCCGCGGACGGCGGCGAGTTCCTGTTTGGTGGCTTCGTCGGCGGGAGCGGCGGACGGCGGCGGGGTGAGGCGCGTGCCGGCGACAAAGGCCAGCGCGAGGGCGGCGACGCCCGCGAGCGGCGCGAGGAGGCGGCGCAGCAGGCCGACGCCGGTGGTGCGGGCGCGTTCGCGGCGGCGCTCTTCGGCGGCGAGGACGCTGGTGGCGGAGTGTTTTTCCTCCTCCAGCATCGCGTAGAAATTCTGGCGGAGGCGGGGCGAGGGGGTGGGCACGCGGAGGGTATCGAGCGCGGCGGCGACCTGGGTAAGCGCGGCAAACTCGCGCTGGCAATCCGGGCAGGAGGCGAGGTGCGCGCGGGCCTCGAGCTGCGCCGTGGGCGGCGTGCGGTGGTCGAGGAGTTCGGCGAAGGCGGCGCGGGCGGTGGTGCAGTTCATCGGACGACAGGGGAGGGCGGGGCGGGCGGTGGAGAAGGTGAGGGGATGGCGGCGCGAAGGCGGGGAATCGGCCCGGGCCCTCACGCGGGGCGCCGATGCTGGAGGCGGACGTAGATTTCGCGCAGGGTGCCGAGGGCGCGGTGGGCGCGGACCTTGGCGGCGCCGACGGAGCATTCGAGGATGCCGGCGATCTCGGCGAAAGAGAGTTCCTGGAAACGGGCGAGGAGGAGGACTTCGCGGTCGTCGCGGTCGAGTTGGGCGAGGGCGGTGTGGAGCAGGGCGTGGTCGTCGCGGGCGGCGGCGTGGTGCGCGGCGTGCGGCGCGTCGTCGGCGTGGTCGTGGAGATCGGCGGGATCGGTGGCGTGGGGGGCGGTGCCGGCGCGGCGGAAGTGGTCGGCGGCGCAGCGGCGCGCGAGGTGATACATCCAGGCGGTGAAGCGGCCGTCGTCGCGGTAGGTGTGGCGGTATTTGAGCATCCGCTGGAAGACGGTCTGCGCGAGGTCCTCGGCGACGGTGCGCTGGCCGGTGAGTTTGACGAGAAAGCCGAAGAGCGGGCCGTGATGGCGCTCGAACAGCTCCCCGAGCGCGTCGAGCTCGCCGTCGCGGACGGCCAGCATCAGGGCGTGGTCGGAGCGTGGTTCGGTGGCGGAGGCGGTGTCCACGGTGGGCAAAGCGCGGGGGCGATTAACCAGAGTGGAGCGCGGAGGAACATGAATTTCGTCTAACGTGGCGATCACGGCGGCAGCGGGACATGGAGTGGAGTTGCCGGGGGAAACCGGGCCCGCGCGGAATGGTTACCGAAATTTTTTCCGTTCCCCGCGTCGCCGTGCGCCGGGGCGGCGCGCAAAGGCCGGCGCAGGCGGGGCTCCGGGCGGGCGCGGCGCGGGGACGGGACCGGCGCGGAGAAAGTTGAGTTTCCCCTTCATTCGCGCCCGAACGTCGTTATGCGTCGGGGCCATGAACCGTCGTGCTTTCCTCGTTCGCTCCTCCCTGGTCACCGCCGCGGGTCTCATGACCCGCTCGCTCGCCGTCGCCCAAGCCCCCAAGGCCGGCGGCCCGCCCGTCACCCCCGACTTCAAGCTCCTGCGCCGCGAGGTCGGCGTGTTTTCCGCCCGCGGCGGCAGCATCGGCTACCTGGTCAACAAGGACGCGCTCGCGGCGGTCGACACGCAGTTCCCCGACACGGCGAGACTGTTTCTCGACGGCCTGCCGGGCCGCGCCGGGCGCAAACTCGACGTGCTCGTGAATTCGCACCACCACGGCGACCACACCGGCGGCAACGGGGTCTTCCAGCCAGAGACGAAGAAAATCGTCGCCCACGCCAACGTGCCCGCGCTGCAGAAAGCGGCGGCGGAGCGCGGCAAGAGCGGCAGCGCGGGCCAAGTTTACGCCGACACGACCTTCCCCTCGACCTGGAAGCAGGACCTCGGCGGCGAGACGATCAGCGCGAAGTATTTCGGCGCGGCGCACACGAGCGGCGACATCGTGACGTATTTCGAGAAGGCCAACGTGATCCACATGGGCGACCTGATGTTCAATCGCATGTATCCGGTCGCCGATCGCGCGAGCGGCGGTCGCTTCAAGGGCTGGATCAAGGTGCTCGAGGAGGTCGCGAAGACCTACCCGAAGGACGCGATCTACATCTTCGGCCACGGCAACCCGAAGTTCGGCGTCACCGGCACGAGCGCCGACCTGCTCGTCTTCCGCGACTACCTGAGCGGTCTGCTCGACTACACGGCGAAGCAGATCAAGGCCGGCGAAACGAAGGAGAAGATCGCCGCGCTCGAAAATCTCCCGGGCTTCGCGGACTTCCACCAGCCCTTGCCCAACCGTCTCGGCAGCAATC
>JBILLY010000626.1:0-3665 GCA_044375835.1 Opitutaceae bacterium | reverse complement strand
GTGGAGGCCCCACTTGAAGATGGTGGGGATCTTGGCGGCGAGGGTGTATTGGAAGTCGGACTTGAACTGGTAGCGCTGGTCCTCGCCCTGGCGGTCGTTCTGGCGGGCGCCGAAGCCATTGGGGTGGTTGGCGAGGTTGCGGTAGTCGGGGCCGGCGGTCTGGGTGATGTAGAGCGCGGGGTCGGCGGGGCCGTTGCGGTTGAAGCGGAGGCCGAGGTTGTTGAGGGTGCCGGGCTCGATGGACCAGAAAAAGCCGAACTGCTGGTCCTTATACCAGGTCATGGAGCGGGAGAAGCTGGCGCCGAAATCGGCGCGGAAGGGGCCGCGTTTGTAGTAGGCGGCGAGACCGTAGTTGGCGGTGGAGCCGTATTTGTTGGTCGCGCCGCCGCCCTGCTGGATGCCGACGCCGCCGCCGGTGGGCGTGGTGCTCTGGTTGCTGAGGGAATACTCGACGCCGGGCTGGGTGGCGGCGGCGGCGGCGCCGGGGGCGTTGAGGGTGGTGTTGAAATTGAAGGCGAGGTCGCGGCTGAAAAATTTCGCGTGGTAGCTGTTGTATTCGGCGCGGGCGGACATCCAGAAGGCGTCGGAGAACTTGTAGTCGACGCGGACGTTGCCGTTGTAGCGGACGGTGGGTTTGGGGGAATCGCGGAAGCTGAAGGAGGTGACGCGCGGGATCTCGGTGTCGTTGTTGGTGCGGTCGGCGTCGAAGGCGTAGTTCACGACCTCGGCCTTCTGTTCGGCGAAGGTGTAGCTGTAGTTGTAGCCGGCGCGGACGCCGAGGCGCTTGCCGAGGAACACGTCGGAGTAGTCGACGCCCCAGTTGGGCTGGAGGCGGTAGTGGTTCTCGTCGTCCCAGCCGGGCTGCTTTTTCCACGGCGTGCCGCTCATGGAGTTGAAGGCGAAGCCGGCGCGGAGGCCGACGAGGCGGCCGGCGCGGTCGAAGGCGCCGCGGCTGCGGAGGTTGACGGTGCCGGCGAGGGCGCTGCCGGGATTCTCGGGCTGGGGCGTGCGGCTGAGCTCGACGGTCTCGATGCCGTTGATGGACATCTGCTCGAACTCGAAGGCGCGGTTGGCGGTGGCGCCGGAGGCGGCGGCCATGCCGGAGCTGGCGAGGGGGGAGCCGTCGAGGGTGACGGAGGTGTATTTCGGATCGAGGCCGCCGAGGGAGACGGAGCGGGCGTCGGCCTCGACGTAGTCGATCAGCACGCCGGGGAGGTATTTGAGGAATTCGCCGACGTTGCCCTCGGAGATGGTGCCGAACGTATCCGTGGCGAGGACACGCTTGGACTCGATGGAGTGCTTCTGCTCCATGATGGCCTTGGCGTTGCCCTCGCGCTCGGTGGCGACGACGAACTGGCCGAGTTTGACGACGTTGGCGCCGTAGGCGGCGCTGGTGAGGGAGACGTCGACGCGGGCGACGGCGCCGGCGGCGACGGCGACGGTTTCCTCTTTGGCGTCGAGGCCCTCGAAGGCGAAGCGCAGGCGCTGCACGCCGGCGGGGACGCCGGAGAGGGAATAGTTGCCGCCGTCTTCGGCGAGGGCGCGGAGCTCGGTGCCGACGACGGTGACGACGGCGTTGCGGAGGTAGTCGCCGGTGCCGGCGTTGAGCACGCGGCCGGCGACGGTGCCGGTGGCGGCCTGGGCGCGGAGGCCGGGGCAGGCGAGGAACGCGAGGAGCGGAAGCGCCGCGACGAGCCGGAAGAAGGCGCGCGCAAACGGACGGGGCGAGGGTTGGGTCATGGTAGTTCGGGTTGGCCCGGGCACCGCGCGGAGCGGACAGGGAGAAAGCAACGGTGCTTGGGACCGGGCAGACGACCGCGGACGGGGCGGGGAGGCGACGTGACCCGGCGCCTGACAGTCGGGCCGTGGGTCGGATCGTCCGACGGGCCGGAGGGTCGGGCGTCGACGGGCGGTGGAGCGGGCGGACGCGTGCCGGAGGGGGGCGCCGGGTGGGCGAGTGCCGGCGGCGCGGGGTGGCTGCGCAGCGCGGACGGCACGGGGACCGGCGCCGGGGGGCGTAACCGGAGAACGGATGCGCGCCGGCGGGGCGGAGCGGGTAAAGGCCGGCGCGGGGTGGCGCGCGCCGCGGGCGGGGCAGGGCGGAGACCCGCCCTGCCTCTTGCCGGTCAGAGACGGTGGAGGTGGAAACCGCCGTCGACGTCGAAGCAGGCGCCGGTGGAGAACGGGAAGCGGTCCTCGGCGATGGCGCGGACGGCGCGGCCGATGTCCTCGGGTTTGCCCCAGCGACGGATCGGGGTGATGCCGCGTTCGTCCTGGATGATGAGCTTGTCGTATTTTTCCTTCACGCCGCCGGTCATGTCGGTGGCGATGACGCCGGGGCGGATCTCGTAGACGTTGATGCCGTCGTTCGCGAGGCGGTCGGCGAAGAGCTTGGTCATCATCGCGAGGCCGGCTTTCACCATGCAGTAGTCGCCGCGGTTGATGGACGCGGTGTAGACGGAGATGGAGGTGATGTTGACGAGGCGGCCGCGGAAGCCCTCGGCGTCGGGGGCCTGCTTGAGCATCTGTTTCGCGACGAGCTGGGAGAGGAAGAAGGGGCCCTTGAGGTTGATGGCGTAGAGGCGGTCGAAGCTCTCTTCGCCGGCGTCGAGGAGATCGGCGCGGACCTTGGGGGCGACGCCGGCGTTGTTCACGAGGAGGTCGATGCGACCGAAGTTGACCAACGTCGCCGCGACCATGCGCTCGCGGTCGGCGGCGACGGCGACGTCGCCCTGGACGATGAAGCCGTCGCTCCCGGCGGCGCGGACGAGGGCGAGGGCCTCGGCGGCGGCTTCGGCGTTGCCGGCGTAGTTGATGGCGACGCGGTAGCCGGCGCGGGCGAGTTCGATCGCGATGCCGCGGCCGATGCCGCGGGACGCGCCGGTGACGAGGGCGGATTTGTGGGCCATGGGGCGGAGGCAAGCGCGCGGCGCGGGGGCGCGCAAGCGCACAGGCGGCTCCGGCCGGAGCGCCCGTTGCCGGACGTTCAGGGCAGCTCGTAGACTTCGACGAGGGCGACGCCCGGGGTGCCGCCGCCGGGCGTGACCTGCGCGGTGTAGGACCCGGGCGGGAGCGTGGCGATCAGGACGGCGTCCTTGGAACCGGCGGGAAAGGCGAAGGCGCCGACGGAGTCCTGGGCGGCGCGGGTGGCGGCGATCCAGTCGTCGTTGCCGTCGATGCGGCGGTCGCCGGCGAAAAGGTCGAGGCGCGGATCGGGCATCAGGCCGGAAAGACCGAACGGCGCGAGCGCGGGGCCGCTGGCCCGGACGAGCACGCGGACGGCGCCGTGCCCGGCGACGTTGAAGCCGACGATGAGGGTGGCGGCGCCGGTGCCACCGAGGCTGCGGGCGGCGAGATTGGTGAGTCGCGGGCTCTCGGCGGTGATCAGGGTGCCGCGGTCGGCGTCGTAGAGTTCGACGAGGCCGGCGCCGGTGACCGGAGATTTGCCGGTGTATTCGACGACGTAGCCGCCGGCCGGAAAGGCGGGCCCGAAGATGACGGCGTCGCGGGAGCCGGGCGGAAGCGCGAAGGCGCCGACGGCGGCGGTGGCGGCGGCGAGCGCGGGATCGGCCGCCCAGTCGTCGTTGGCCGCGAGAAAGGTGGTGGTGCCGCGGAAGAGACGGAGGACGGGATCGGCGACGGCGCCGGCGACGCCGAAAGCGGCG
>JBILLY010000625.1:0-3672 GCA_044375835.1 Opitutaceae bacterium | reverse complement strand
GCAGCTCGCGAGCTGGGCGTTGCGCGATCCGGTGAAGGTCGAGATCGGCCGCGTGCGTTCGCCGGCGGAAACGGTGACGCATGCGTTCTACCCGGTGGTAGCGTCGCAAAAGTTCGACCTGCTGGAGCTGCTGCTCGACCGGACGGAGTTCAAGAGCGTGATCATCTTTTCGCGCACGCGCATGGGCGCGGACCGCATCGCGCACCGGCTCGAGAAAAAGGGCCACACGGTCGGCGTGATGCACTCGGACCGGAACCAGCGCGAACGCATCGAGGCGCTGCAGGGTTTCAAGAGCGGCAAATACGAGGTGCTGGTGGCGACCGACATCGCGGCGCGCGGCCTCGACATCGCGGGTGTGTCGCACGTGATCAACTACGACGTGCCGGAGAACGCCGAGGACTACGTGCACCGCATCGGCCGCACGGGTCGGGCGCAAAACACGGGCGACGCGTTCACGCTGGTGACCGAGGAGGATGTGCGCGACGCACGCTCGATCGAGCGCTACATGGGCGTGGGCGTGGAGCGGAAGAAGATCGACGGCTTTCCCTACATTTACTCGGCGTTGTTCGACGAGAAGGCGCTGGCGGAGACGGCGGCGGCCGCCGTCAAGCCGGTGAGCCGGTTGCACCGCGGCGCGCGGCGCTGAGCGGGATCTCCGGCGGCGCGCAGCGGGTGTCGCCGCGGCGTTGTGGCGCTTTGGCGGTGCGTCCGGGCGGGCTGGCGGGGCCGCGGGCGCGCCCCGTGGTCGTCGGTCGGTCCGACGTGCGGACGTGCGGGGCCGCTCGGGAAGCGTTGCCGGCCGCACCGCTGGTCCGAAGCCGCGCACGGTCGCGCCGGAACGGGAGCGCGGGCTGCGGGAACGCGGCGGGTTACCTTGGTTTCGGCTCCGGCGACGGCGCGGTGGCGCGCAGATGCCGGAGCAGCGCGAGACCGGCGCGACCGGGCGGGCGGGTTTCCAGCCAGCAGGCGACGATGGTGCGCCGAGGCGACGGGGCGGCGAGCCGACGGTAGCGCGACTGGAGCGCGGGCTCGGTCGGGCAGGCCATCGCTGGAATGAGCGAGATCCCCATGCCGGCGTCGACAAGCGTGCGGATGGTTTCGATCTGCGTGCTGCGGCACCGGATGCCGGGCTGGAGGTCGCGGCGCGAACAGAAATCGAGCACCTGGTCGCCGAGGCAATGGCCCTCCTTCATTAGAATGAAGCGTTCCCCGGCGAGGTCGGCGGCGCGGAGCGTGCGGCGGCCGATGAGCGGATGGTCCGGCGGGAGCGCGAGGCGCAGGTCCTCGGTGAAAAGGGGCTCGGCGTGGAAGCGATCGTCGCGGAGCGGCAGGCTGGCGACGGCGAGATCGAGTTCGCAGGCGGCGACCAGGCCGAGCAACTGGGCGGTGGTGTCCTCCTGCACGACGATTTCCAAGCCGGGATGCGCGGCGTGAAAGGCGGGCAAGACGCGCGGAAGCAGGTAGGGCGCGATCGTGGGCAGGATGCCGAGGGCGATGCGACCGCGGGCGAGCGCACGGGATTCGGCGGCCTCGCGGCGCGCGGCATCGACTTCGGCGAGGATGCGGAGCGCGCGGGCGCGCAGGGTTTCACCGGCGGCGGTGAGGCGAGCGGTGGTCTTGAGGCGGTCGAAGAGCCGCTCGCCGAGCTCGTCCTCGAGTTTCTGGATCTGCTGGCTGAGAGACGGCTGCGAGACGTGGCACTGCGCGGCGGCGCGGGAGAAATTTCCGGTGCGTGCGACGGCGACGAGGTAGCGGAGTTGGTGGAGCTCCATGGCGAATGACCAGCGTGGGCGGGGCGTGCGGGTAATTCAATCGCGGCGCGGGGCCGGAGCCGCGCGGCCCGGAGCGCGGTGGACGCGCGACGCGGTGTCAGGCTTGCCGGCCCGGTCCGCACCGAGGGCCGGCACACTGCTGTATTGGCGGGCTTCGGGTGCGGGCTGGAGACGGGGCGGGGTGCTCTGATTGTCTTGCGCATATTCCCCGACTCATCGACGCCAATCTCGGCCGTAGCCGCGAGCGGGGAGGCGGTGCGCCAAGAAGTAAGGGTGTCGGTCGGAACCGGGCGCGGGCTGCCGCAGCGCTTTCGGCAGTTCGGGGGGGGGGGGGGGGGGGCGCGGGCGGGAAAATGCCGCCCCGGGTGAAGCGGCGGTGCGGCGGGGAGCGGCGGCGAGGTCTGGGTCCGTGGCGGCGGTGAACCCGGGCGGCGCCGCGGAACAGGTGTGCGGCGCGTGAACAACGTCGGGAGCTGCTCTTGGCCGACCCGGCGCAAGATCGCGACGATCTGCTCCGACGTGTGCTTCTTTCCATTGAGCATATCCGGGTCTCCTTCTCCTTGCCCAAACTCTCATCCGCTACGGCCCAGTTTTTCGACGTCAGGTCACGATCCAGTGGCGCGAATTTGGCCGGCATACCTCCTCGACCTCCCTGCCTGCGAAAATTTTTCGCGCCAACGCCGGAAAGTCCGACATTTTCCTAGGATGCATTCGCCCGTTCTACGAATCTTGGCGTGAGAACTGCATCTGTTGCCAGTTACCTGAAAAAACACTTGCCCCAACGTTGCACTTCGCGTTTTGATCTCGTCCTCTCCTCAACTTGATGCGAATTCACCTTTCACCACGACTCGCTCTGATCGCTTGAGACTTGCTTTGATTTCCGACAGAAACGCCATCAATTTGCCTAGATCCGCTCTGACGCTCTACCTAACGCCAATGAAGAAAATAACTCGAATTACCATCCTCGCCACGCTACTCTCCGGTGGTGTCTACGCAGCCCCTTTTATGGCAGTGGGCGATGGTGCAGAACTATTTGTCACGGGTAAGGTAGGGATTCGGGCGGACGATAATATAACTCAGTCTGCGAATGAGGAGAGTGATCTTATTTTTGACATCGCCCCGGGTGTTGAGCTCACCTTTGGAAAGAACGCCCAGCTCAAGGGGGCTCTGACACTGGTTCACGAGTTTTCAAATTACTCCGACAACAGTAACCTCAACACGAACCTCTTCTCGGGTAAGTTTACCTCCAATTATGATGATGGTAAGCTGAAACTTGGCTTCAATACGAGTTTTGATGAATTTAATCAGAACACGAGCACGACAGCCACAGGTGGAACCGTGACAGGTCTCACCCGCCGCGACGTTTTCTCAGCCGGTTCCGACGCAGAGGTGGAGATCACCCAGATTACAAAGATTGGAGGCGGCATTACGTTCGCGCATGAGAATTACAAGCGCGCTGGTTATACCGATTCTGATGTATTGACTGTTCCGGTAAACGTTTATTACCGCTGGACTGAAAAGACAGATCTCAGCTTCGGCTATCGCTACCGTGACACCCAACTGGACAGTGCCGGAGTTGACTCTCAGGATCACTACTTCAACGTTGGTGCGCGTGGCAATTTTTCCGCAAAGCTTTCCGGTAAATTCTCGGTCGGCTTGAATAACCGCGATTTGGAAGTTGGTTCGGATAGAAACGAGTTCGGCTTTGATTCCAGCCTAACCTACGAGCTAACGGCCAAATCGAACCTCCAGTTCGGCCTTTCCAAGGACTATGGCAATAGCCCCCAGGGCCAGCAGCAGAAGAACCTTTCCTTCAATGCTTCAGTTACCACGGAACTGTCTTCGGAATGGAAAGCCAACGCTGGTGTCACCTACCGGGCTATTGACTACTACACCCGCA
>JBILLY010000623.1:0-3675 GCA_044375835.1 Opitutaceae bacterium | reverse complement strand
CGGCGGCCAACAGCAGCAACTCGCCATCGGCCGCGCCCTCCTCACCAACCCCAAGCTCCTCATCCTCGACGAGCCCACCGAGGGCATCCAGCCGTCGATCATCGAGCAGATCGGCGATACGCTCAAAAAACTGAAGTCCGAGGGCTTCACGCCCAACCCGAGCCTTGAGATCCAAAACGCGATCAAGACGCTCAAGGCCGAGGGCCAGCTCGCGATCTTGCTCGTCGAGCAGTTCGTCGATTTCTGCCGCGAATGCTCCGACCGCTTCTACGCCATGGATCGCGGCGTCGTCGTCACCTCCGGCCCCATCGCCGCCCTCACCGACGCCGTCGTGAAGGAGCACCTGCAGGTCTGAAGAAGCTAATAGCAGTAAGCTCTAAGCTGTAAGCTACCGCCGACTCCACTTCCATGCCTGCTATCCGCGCTGCTTGCCGTTCTGAAAGCTTAAAGCTTATCGCTTAACGCCTACAGCTGTCCCCATGCACCTCACTCCCCGCGAACGCGAAAAACTCCTCGTCGTCGTCGCCGCCGACCTCGCCCGCCGCCGTCAGGCCCGGGGCGTGAAGCTCAACTACCCCGAGGCCGTCGCCATCATCACCTACGAGATCATCGAGGGCGCCCGCGACGGCCGCTCCGTCGCCGACCTCATGAGCTTCGGCACCACGATCCTGAAACTCTCCGACGTCATGGAGGGCGTCGCCGATATGATCCACGAGGTCCAGGTCGAGGCCACCTTCCCCGACGGCACCAAGCTCGTCACCGTCCACCACCCCATCCGCTGACGCGGAGGCAAAAGGACCAAAAGACCAAAGGGGCAAGGGACCAAACGACCGCGCCAAACCCACACCCCGCGCCCGCGCCGCAGTCCCTTGGTCCTTTAGTCACCGCCCGCCGCCACCCCGCCCCTCTCGTCACTCGTCACATGTCACTCATCACTCGGTTGGTTCCCGGCGAAATCATCCCCGCCCCCGACGCCCCGCCCCTCGACGCCAACGTCGGCCTCGCCACGCGCACGCTCGACATCGTCAACACCGGCGACCGCCCCATCCAGGTCGGCTCGCACTACCATTTCTTCGAGACCAACGAGGCCCTCCGCTTCGACCGCGCCGCCGCCCGCGGCTTCCGCCTCAACATCCCCGCCGGCACCGCCGTCCGCTTCGAAGCCGGCGACACCAAGCGCGTCGAACTCGTCGCCCTCAGCGGCCTCCGCGAGGTCTACGGCCTCCAGGCCAAAATCAACGGCCCGCTCGACGCCCGCCCCGTAGCCCGCCTCGTGAGAGGCGGGACCCGGCGCCCCGCGAAACCGCAGGCCTCCGCCAAAAAGAAAAAGTAAACCCGCGCCGCCTCCGCGCCTCGCCTCCGCCTTCGCGCCTCCGCGTTTCGCCTTCAACCCCGAAGCCTCGCTCGCCCTATGTCGCTCAAACTCTCCCGCCGCCAATACGCCGAGATGTTCGGCCCCACCGTCGGCGACCGCGTCCGCCTCGCCGACACCGACCTCTTCGTCCAGGTCGAGCGCGACCTCGTCGCCGAGGGCGGCGGCTACGGCAACGAGATCAAATTCGGCGGCGGCAAGGTCATCCGCGACGGCATGGGCCAGTCGCCCACCGCCCTCGACAAGGACTGCCTCGACCTCGTCATCACCAACGCCCTCATCCTCGATCCGCTGCTCGGCATCATCAAAGCCGACATCGGCATCAAGCACGGCGTCATCGTCGGCATCGGCCACGCCGGCAATCCCGGCATCCAGCGCGGCCTCGGCTCCGTCTACGCCGATCCCAAGACCAAAAAGAAGAACCCGATGACGGTCGGCGCCGCCACCGAGGTCATCGCCGGCGAGGGCTGCATCGTCACCGCGGGTGGCATCGACACCCACATCCACTTCATCTGCCCGCAGCAGATCGACGAGGCCATCAGCTCCGGCATCACCACCATGCTCGGCGGCGGCACCGGCCCCGCGCACGGCACGTTCGCCACCACCTGCACGCCCGGAAAGTGGAACCTCCACCGCATGCTCGAGGCCGCCGAGGCCTACCCGATGAACCTCGGCTTCCTCGGCAAGGGCAACTGCGGCACCGCCGCCCCGCTCCGCGAGCAGATCCTCGCCGGCGCCATCGGCCTGAAACTGCACGAGGACTGGGGCACCACGCCCGGCGCCATCGACACCTGCCTCGGCGTCGCCGACGAACTTGACGTCCAGGTCGCGATCCACACCGACACCCTCAACGAGTCCGGCTACGTCGACGACACCCTGCGCGCCTTCAAGGGCCGCACCATCCACACCTTCCACTCCGAGGGCGCCGGCGGCGGCCACGCCCCCGACATCATCCGCGTCTGCGGCGAGGCCAACGTCCTCCCCTCCTCCACCAACCCGACGCGTCCCTACACGGTGAATACGATCGATGAGCACCTCGACATGCTCATGGTCTGCCACCACCTCGACTCCAAGATCCCCGAGGACGTCGCCTTCGCCGAGTCCCGCATCCGCCCCGAGACCATCGCCGCCGAGGACCGCCTGCACGACCTCGGCGCCATCTCGATGATGTCGTCCGATTCCCAGGCCATGGGCCGCATCGGCGAGGTCATCCTCCGCACCTGGCAGACGGCGCACAAGATGAAGGCCCAGTTCGGCCCGCTCACCACCGCCGCCCACCCCGCCGCCGACAACTACCGCGCGCTCCGCTACCTCGCCAAATACACGATCAACCCCGCGATCGCCCACGGCATCGCCCACATCGTCGGCTCCATCGGCATCGGCAAACTCGCCGACCTAGTCATCTTCAAGCCCGCCCTCTTCGGCGTGAAACCCGAGACCGTGCTCAAGGGCGGCTTCATCGCCTGGGCCAACATGGGCGACCCCAACGCGTCCATCCCCACGCCGCAGCCCACGTTTTACCGCCCGCAGTTCGGCGCCGCCGGCAAAGCCCTCGCGTCCACCTGCCTCACCTTCGTCAGCGAAGCCTCGCTCCGGAAGGGCAAGCTCGCCGACCTCGGCCTCGCCCGCCGCCTCGAGCCCGTGCAACGCTGCCGCAAGGTCGGCAAAAAGGACATGGTGCACAACGACGCCATGCCCCGCATCGAGGTCGACCCGGAGACCTACACCGTCAAGGCCGACGGCGTTGTCCTCACCTGCGAACCCGCCAAGGTCCTGCCGATGGCGCAGCGTTACTTCCTCTTCTGATCCGGCCGCGCCCTCCGTCCCACCGGTAGAGCCGGCTCGCCGAGCCGGCCCCGATTCCCGACCACCTGCGCCAACGTCCGCAAAGACAACCCGCGGCCGCGCAGGCCTCGGCGACCCGTCGAACCGTCAACGTCCCGCCTGCTCCCACGCTTCGGGACTGATCGCGGCCTGATCCAGAATCCGCTTCGTCAGGGACCAATCGATATCGCCCCGATGCGGGTTCGGCACCGGCACCTTCACTCCTGTCAACGGATTCCTCATCATCGCATGCCGTCCGCCGGGAAAAGGCCCGTCCCACCCGAGCTCGCGCAGCCGGCGCACAAACTCACGCCGACTGACGGGCTTTGGCATGGCGTCCGATTTTGTTCAGGTCGATGCCGCCGACCACCGGCACATCGTCGCCGCAACGGATTGCAAGCAAGAGCCAATCCTCGAGGGTCGCGATCAACTCGCGCCGCGCGGCCTCCACCGTTTTGCCTTCGGCCCAAAGTCCCTTG
>JBILLY010000739.1:0-3224 GCA_044375835.1 Opitutaceae bacterium | reverse complement strand
CCGCACCATGCTCGTCCGGATCGGCAAGGCCGGCGACGAAGCCGGCCGGAGCCACGGCCTAGTGTTGCTCGACCTCACCAAGGTTGAATCCCGGGCGCGGCCCGGAACGCCGCTCCGAGATGGGCGGTAGTCTTCGGGCAGAGAGGAAGGCTGCCATTGGAAAACTTTTTCGTGGGATCATGAGCTTTGGCGCTAAGTTGGAGTTCAACCCCATGTCCGAGCAGGCGACACCCAGCCCTCCCTCCGCCGACTTCATCGCGCATGTGACGCGTTCGCAGCGCGTGCTCCACTCCTTCATCCTCTCGCTCGTCTGGAGCGCGAGCGACGCCGACGATGTGCTGCAGGAGACCAACCTTGTGCTTTGGCGCAAAGCCGCCGAGTTCGACCCCGCGCGGGAATTCCTGCCATGGGCGATGCGTTTCGCGCAGTTCCAGGCGCTCGCTTACCTCAAGCGCCGCCAGCGCTCGAAGCTCGCCTTCGACGATGCCCTGCTCGACCAGCTCGCCACCGAGGCGATCGCCGAAACCGCGGAGACCGACGCACGCCGCGCCGCGCTCTCCTCCTGCCTCGAAAAGCTTCCCGCCGATCATCGCCGCCTGCTCGCCGGCCGCTACGAGCCCGCAGGCTCCGTCAATGCCCTCGCCGCCGCGCGGGGCACCACCCCCAAGGCCCTGTCCGAGCTGCTCCGCCGGATCCGCCAAGCGCTGCTGCTCTGCATCGAACGCACCCTCGCCCGCGATGCCCGCGCATGAAGCCCGACGACTCCGCCGAACTCGACGCCTTGCTCAACCGCCTCGTGGACACCGAGGCCCCCGCCGCCGTTGACATCGCCCGGCTGGCGGAGCTGCTCCGCGCCGATGCCGCCGCCCGCCGGCGCTACCGGCGCTTCATGGCTCTGCACGGCGCACTCGCGTGGGACTACGCGTCCGTCGCGCGCGAGATGCCGGACGCGCCGGCCAGAAAACGCTTTTCCCCCGGCCCCTGGATCGCGGCGGCGGCAATCGCGGCTTTGCTCGCGACCGGCTGGCTGGTGCAGCGCGCCTCCACCTCGGCCGCCACCCTCGCGGTCGTCGAGTCCGTCAGCGGATCCATTTCCTGGAGCGATGCGGCGATGCCCCGGCCCCGGGCCGTAGCGATTGGCGCTGCGCTGGGCTCGGGCCTGCTCACGGCCGACGGAGAAAACGCCGCGGTCCAGTTGCGCCTGGCCGACGGCACCCGCGTGTGGTTGAGCGGCGAGTCGGAGCTGGCGCTGTCCGCCGAAACTGCCACCGGCTCCGTCATCGCGCTGCGCCGCGGCAACCTCGATGCGGTCGCGGATTCGCGGCCGGGATCGCCGCCGGCCTCCATCCGCACCGGCATCGCCGAGGTCTCCCTGTCTGCCACCGGCGGCACGCTCAACATCACGGCCGACGCCGCCCGCACCAGCGTCGCCGTGGAGTCCGGTCACGCGCGCGTCCGCCGTCTCGTCGACGGCGCCACGCTCGAGCTTGCTCACAACCAGTCGGCGATCGCGACGCTCGACATCCGCGACCGGCTCGCCGCCGTGCCCGACAACGAGCATCCGCCGGTGATTTGGCGGCGTGCCTTCGACCGACCGCCTCCCGCGGGCAGCAAGGGCGAATGGCGTTCGCACGAGGAGCCGGGAGGCCCCTGTTTGCGAGCCGTGCCCTACGTCGCCGGCCGGCGGCCCGACGGCTCGCCTGTCATCCACCACGGCATCACCGCGCGGCCGGCGGATGGGAGTGGCGTCCTCGCCTCGCTGACGCCCACCACCGTGCTCCGGGTGCGCTGGCGCACGGCGCGCCCGGCGTCGCTGCAAATGTTCACAAGCCTCAAGACCGCCGACGGCGCCTTCGGCGGAAACTTCGAGCTCATCGCACGCGCCGAGCGCAGCCCGGCCGATGCCGCCGGGTGGCGCACCTCGACCGTGCGGCTCGCGGACTTCGAGCCCCGCACCGGCAAGTTCGCGTCGCCGCCACCGGGCGCGCTGGTTGGCCTTATTCTCCTCAGCACGCGTGAGACCGCCGCCGATCTCGAAATCGCGGAAATTACCCTCGACTCCACCGACGCATGACCCCGCTCCTTCGCCAGCCCCTCTCGCGCCGCACGTTCCTCCGCGGCGCAGGCGCCTCTCTCGCTCTGCCGCTCCTCGATGCGATGGTCCCGCGAGCGCGCGCCGCCACCGCTGTCGCCGCGCCGCGCCGCCACGCGTTCATCTACACGCCCAACGGCTACAACCAGTCCACGTTCCTCCCCTCGCGGACGGGCGCCGGGTGGGAACTCACCCCTGCGCTTGAGCCGCTCGCCGCCGTGAGATCCGACATCACCCTCGTCACCGGGCTCGACCGCGCCTTCGTCCCGGGCACCGGCGTCCACGCGCAGTGCGGCGCGTGCTGGCTCACCAGTTCGCCGCCCAACGAGACGCTCGACGGCGGCTTCCCCACCAACACCACGCTCGACCAACTCCTCGCGCGCGAGCACGGGCGCGACACCGCGTTGCCTTCGCTCGAGCTGAGCTGCAACGACCACGCCGACAACAAGGAGACGAAATACTTCGAGTGTATCTCCTGGGTGGGTCCCGGCTACGCCGCGACGACCGAGAAGGATCCGCGCGCCGTTTTCCGCCGGCTCTTCGGCCAATCCGCCGCGGGCCCCGCGCGCAGCGTGCTCGACGTCGTGCTCGAGGAGGCGCGGTCGCTCCAAGCGCGCCTCGGCCGCGCGGACCAGGCGAAGCTGGGGGAGTATCTCGAAAGCGTGCGCGCCACCGAGCAAAGGTTGGAACGCGCCGAAGCCGCCGCCCACCGCGTCGGCCCGCCGCCACTCCCCGAGCCCGCAGGTATCCCGGAAAAACGCGGCGACTACCTGCGGTTGCAGGCCGAGCTGTTCGTGCTGGCGTTCCAACAGGACCTCACGCGGGTCGCCACGCTCGTCGTCGATCCCGAGCGGTGGGATTCGCCGCGGATGTTTCACGGCGTCTTCGACAAGCCGCAGAATCACCACGTGCTGACCCACACCAAGGGCGACGACGCCAAGGCCGCCATCACCAAGATCGATCGTTTCCACACGGAGTTCTACGCGCACGTCATCGGGCGCCTGAAATCCATCCGCGAGGGCGAGCGCACCCTGCTCGACTCCACCGTGCTCACGATGGGCAGCGGCATCAGCGACGGAGACTCCCACAACTACGCCGACCTTCAGGTGCTGCTCGCGGGCGGCGGCCAGCG
>JBILLY010000624.1:0-3675 GCA_044375835.1 Opitutaceae bacterium | reverse complement strand
ACGGCACATCGGCGCGGGCCTGGGCGATGCGCACCTGGGCGAGCCGGAGCGCCGGCTCCTGCCGCTCGAGCCATGCGGGCGGAGGCCGGAGGGCAAGGGCGTGCTGCACATGGCGCGCCGCTTCGTCCCAATCCCGGGCCGCCAGCAGGTCGGCCAAACGCTGCGCGAACGCCCGCTCCGCGATCGGTTGCGCCGGAGAACCGGCCGCGTCCGGCGGAACCGGCGCCGCCTTGGCCATGCGCAGGAGCCCCGCATCTTGGGCCAGCTTGGCCAGCCAGGGGCTTTTCGGCAGATGGCGTTGCGCGGCCGCGATGATCTCCTGCGCGGCGTCCGGCTGCTCCGACCGCAGCATCGCCTCGATGGACATGCGGTAAATCCGCGCCGGCCACACTCCTGAGCCGATCCACTCGAGCAACGGTCGCACCCCGCCGCCCGACGGCAGCATTCCTGCATCCACCAGCCGCCGGGCCCACACCAGCCAGGGACCGGCCGCCGCATCCGGCTTCGCCGGGTCGAGTTCGCGCTCGGCGGCGGCGAGCAACTCGGACGCCTGCGCCCAGTCGCCGCGTCCGATCCGGACCTCGAGCAAAAGCAGCCGGAAGCGGCCGACGGGATAGCCGCGCTCCACGGCCGCGGCGTGGCAGCGCTCCAGCAGCGCGAGCTGCTTAGTTTCCGCCAAGGGATTGGCGGCGAGCAGCAGGTTGTCCATCGAACCGCCGAAACGAAACAGGTAGTCGCCCAACGCCGCGGCCGCCTCCGCGCCCCGGTCCGCCAACGCCAGTTGGATCATGCCGTAAACCAGCGGCGCGGGATCACCGGGCGAAAGGGCGCGCAAACGGGCCAATGCCCCCAGCATCTCGTCGATCTTGCCCGCCTCGCGGAACGCCCGCACCTGCAGCCGGACCGCGGTCGCCTCCGTGGCGCCCGGCTCGCGGGACCAGCCCGCCAGCAAACCCAGCGCATCGGCGTGCCGCCCAAGCGCGAGCAGGGACAGCACGCGCCGCTCGAATCCCGCATCGCCCGCCGCATCCGTTTCGGCCGCGGCCAGCGCCTCGGCATGCCGTCCGGCGGCGACGAAGGCCGCGTAGCGCCGCTCCGCCAGCCAGCGCCGCTCCACCGGGCGATCCACCAGCCGCCCCGGCCCGAGATACCGCGCCGCGGTCTCCGCGACCGCCTCGAAATCCTCCATCTGCTCCAGCACGGTCAGCACCTGCGCCATATATCCGCGACCCGGATACTCGGCCCCCAGGCCCTCGAGCAGCACGCGGGCCGCCTGGGGACGCTGGAGGCTGGCGGCATAGACCCGGGCGAGCGCCGTGCGCGCGCGCAGGTCGCCCGGCACCCGCGCCAGCCCGTGCTGCAGCAGCATCATGCCGTGCTGCCACTTTTGCGCCCGCAGCGCATCGAGTCCTTCGGCGATGAAGGACTGGCCCTGCTTGCCCGCGATCTCCGCACGCCGCACCGGGTAAAACAGCGCGTCGGAGTAGCTCTGCAGCGCGTAGGGATTGCGCATCCAGACGAAAAACAACGCCGTCGCCGCCGCCACGTAGATCACGGCGGCCGCAAAGCCGGACCACACCAGCAGTCCCCGCACGCTGATCGCGATCGCCCCTTCGGGCACGCCTTCCTCCCGGGTGTAGAAGCCCAGGAGCCCCAGATACCAACGCCCATGCACCACCTTCGAGGCACCCCAGATGAACTTGACGCGCCTCGAGGTGCTCACGCCTTCGCCGCCTCCGGCGGGGTCTCGCCGGCCGGTCCGGTCGCCGCCGGCGGCGCGGAGGGGCGCACGGCCGCGGCCGACGCCGCGACGCGCGCTCCGCGCACCGACTCCGCGATGTTGGGCGCCTGCGCCTCGGCCTCGCCGCGCTCCTGGTTGAAGCGCATCGACACCGTCTTCGACACGCCGCGCTCTTCCATCGTCACGCCGTAGATCGCCTTCGCCGCCGAGACGGTGCGCTTGTTGTGCGTGATGATGATGAACTGCGACTCGTGGACGAATTTCTTCAGCAGGTCCGTGAAGCGCCCGATGTTCGATTCGTCCAGCGGCGCGTCGAGTTCGTCGAGCAGGCAGAACGGCGACGGCTTCACCATGTAGAGCGCGAAGAGCAGCGCCACGGCCGTGAGGGTTTTCTGGCCGCCGGACAGGAGCGTGATGCCTTTGAGTTTCGTGCCCGGAGGCTGCGCCACGATCTCGATGCCGCTCTCCAGAATATCCTCGGCCTGGATCAACTCGAGGTGCGCCCGGCCGCCGCCGAAAAGCGTGTGGAAGGTGTATTCGAAGTTTTTGCGGATCTGCTCGAAGGTGACCTGGAACTGCCGGAGCGAGGTCTGGTTGATCTCGTCGATCGCCTTGATCAGCTCCGCCTTCGCCGTCGTCAGGTCGTTCACCTGGCCGGCGAGGAAATCGTGGCGCTGCTTGAGCTCGGCGTATTCCTCGATCGCGACGAGGTTGACCGCGCCCATGCTGTTGAGCCGCTGGCGCAGCGCGTCGATCTCGGCCTTGAGCGCGGGCCACTCCGTGGCATCCATCGCCGCCAAATCGGCCTCGGTGGGCTCGCCCTTCGGCTCTTTCTTTTTCCGCCGGCGCTTCGTCGCCCCGGCTTCGCCCCCGGCCGCCGCGTCGCCGGTTTCCGCCTTCGCCGGCTCCGCCGGAGCGCCGCCTTCGTCGTCATCCTCGTCGAGGTCGAGCGGCTTCATGCCCTCCGGCTCGCCGTCGGCCTGCCAAAGCTGGCGCTTCCAGTCGATCGCGCCGACCCCGGTCTGAAACTCGCGCAACACCACCTCGGCGAGGAACTGCGCGCGCTGCCGCGTCTCCGCCAGCTTCACCTCGTGGGTGCTGAGTTCCTCGTGGGCGTCCTCCGATTCGTCGCGCACCGCGTGCTGCGCCGATTCCAGTCCGCCGATGTCGCGCTCCACGTCGGTCAGCTCCATGCGCACCTTCTCGACCTGCTCCTGCGCCACCGCGAAGGTCTCCGCCAGCTGCGCCGCGCGCGCCCGCTGCTCCTCCGCCGTGCGCTCGAGTTCCGCGGTCTGGTCGCTCCACGACTCGATCTCCGTCTGCCGCTGCACGAGCAGCTCGCTCAACTGCAACCGCCGCCGCTCCATCTCGCCGAGGCCGCGGTCGATCACTTCGACTTTCTGGCGGCGCTCCGCGAGTTCGAGGCGCGCCTGCGCGAGCGTCTCGCGCTTCACGTCTCGGTCGGTGCGCACCTCGACGATGCGCGTCTCGAGATTCTGGATGCGACCGCGCTGCGCGGTCGCCGTCGCGTCGGCCTCGGCGAGGCCGGCCTGCGCCTTCTCCCAGCGCGCGTGCGCCTCGTGGCGCGCCTGCTCGAGCGCGCCGAGTTCGTTGTCCATCCGCGCCAGGCGGTTCGAGATGTCGTCGAGGTTGCGCTGGGCGTTGCGTTGCTCCGCCTGCACGGAGGCGAGCGTCTGCGTCGCCGCGAGCACGTCGGCCCGGCGCTGCTCGACGGTCTGCTCCGCCTCGGCGAGGCGCTGGTTGAGCGCGTCGATGACGAGCTTCTGGTCGTCGTGCGCCTTCTGGTCTTCGGCGAGGGCCTTGGCCGTCTCGCGCAGATCGATCTCGCGCTGCACGATGCTGTGCGCCGCGCGCTTGCTGCTGTGGTGGCCGCCGTAAACGCGCCCGCGCCGGTCGACGAGGTCGCCCTTGCG
>JBILLY010000766.1:0-3128 GCA_044375835.1 Opitutaceae bacterium | reverse complement strand
AGGCGGGCGCAGGCGACACGCGCGACGGCGGGAGGTCGCGGGCGACGACGAACCCCGGCGCGCGGCCGGCCGCCCCGCGGGTGGCGGCGGCCGATCCGGCGGCCGCGCCCGTGGCCGCGGTGTTCGATGCCTACCGGATGGTCGAGCGGGCGGTGAAGCACGGGCCGCTGGTGCTGGCGATGGTGTTTGCGGCGTTCTTTCTCTTCGAGGTGCTGGCGGGGCTGCGGCTGCACGCGGTGCACTACGCGCTGGTGGGCGCGGCGCTCGTGCTCTTTTACCTCGCGCTCCTCGCCCTCGGCGAGGTGATCGATCCGGACGCGGCGTATCTCGGAGCGGCGCTGGCGTCTTCGGGGTTGGTGGTGGGCTACAGTGCGGCGGTCCTGCGGAGCCGGGCGCGCGGGGCGGTGATCGCGGGTTTGTTGGCGGCCGTGCACGCGACGCTGTTCGTCGTGCTGCGGATGGAGAAGCTGGCGCTGCTGGCCGGGACGGGCGCGCTGTTTGTCGCGTTGGCGACGGTGATGTATTTCACCCGCAGAATCGATTGGCACGCGGAAGACGGGGCGCCCGCCGCGGGTGGCGCGGTGAAGGGAGGGGCGTCATGAGAGCGAAGAAGCTGCCGCGGTTGTGGTGCGCGTTGCAGGGACTGCTGCCGCTGGAGCAGTGCCTGGCGGTGCAGGACGGGGAACTCGGGTGGCCGCGGTCCGAGGTGGGCACGGGCGCAGTGGCGAGCACCGGCGACGGGGTGGCGGCGCGGCGCGGCGGCGGCGGAACGTCGAAACGGACGGAACCGCGCGGGAGGGGCCGATGATACCCTGGCCCGAGCGGATGGAGTTCCGGCGGCAATTGACCGCGTGGGCGGTGCGCGGGGTGTTCTGCGCGGCACCGAGTTTTTATTGGGCGACAGTGATCTGCGGCCGCGGCCGGGAGGAAACGGCGGCCATGGCGGCGGGGGTCGCCACCTATGTCGTCGGCTTCGCCTGGGTCACGTCGCTGCCGGGCTACGTGAGTCGCGTCAGGGGCACGCGGTTCGGTTCGGCGCTGAGCTGCGCGGCGAATCTGCGGGCGGGCTTGGCGCCGGCGTTCTTTTTCGGTCCCGACTGGATACTCGGTGCGGTGGCGGTGGGGACGGTGAAGTCGATGGTGTTGAGTCCGACCGAAGCGAGCGCGATGGGCGACGGCGTCCGCGGGTTTGCCCTAACGTATGCGACGACACTGGTGCAGGGAGCGCTGGTGTCGGCGACGATGGGAGTGCTGGCGGTGCCGGTGCTCGTGGTGCGCGGGGTGTGGCAACGGGCGGCGGGCTCTGAGGTCGGCGCGGATTGATGCCCGAGGAAGGCCTGAGCAAGCTCAGGCCCTACACGGTCCGTGGCCGAAGCGCGGCCGCGCCGGCGGGCGGGCGCGAAATGACGTTGCGGCGGCGGTAGCGGGCGGGGACCGTGCGCGGATGGCCTTGTTTGAATTCACAACGGAGATCGCGCCGGCGGGAGTGGCGGCGGCGGACGACACGCTGCTGGAGCACGGGCTCGAAAACTGGAGCGTGCTCGAGGATGTGATCGTGAAGCGGGCGTGGGTGGCGGGCATCTGCGCGGACGAATCGGCGGCGCGCGCCGAGTGGCGGACGGTGGCGCCGTTGCTCGCGGCGGCCGGCGTGGCGACGATCGGGGAGCCGACCGCGCGCGTGCTGGCGGACGCGGATTGGCGCGACAGCTACAAGGCGCATTTCCACGCGTGGAAATTCGGCCGGCTGCATTGGGTGCCGGTGTGGGAGCAGGCGACGTATGCGCTGCCGGCGGGCGAAGTCGCGCTGTGGCTCGATCCGGGGCTGGCGTTCGGCACGGGCAACCACGAGACGACGCGGCTGTGCGTGGAGCGGTTGGTGACGCTGGCGGAGGACGCCGGAGGGCCGGGCGCGCGGCGCGTGATCGATGCGGGCTGCGGCTCGGGCATCCTCGCGCTGTCGGCGGTGCTGTTGGGCTTCCGCGCGGTGGCGGGATTCGACAACGACCCCGAGGCGGTGCGCGTGAGCGAGGAGAACGCGGCGCTGAACGGACTGGAAGGGCGGGTGGAGTTTTTCGCCGGAGACCTGACGAGCGGGCTCGCGGGGCGCGAGGCGGAGATCGTGCTGGCGAACATCCAGGCGGACGTGCTGATGCGGTTTGCACGCGAGCTCGTCGCGGCGGTGGCGCCGGGCGGGTCGCTCGTGCTGAGCGGCATTTTGGCGCACGAGAACGCGCAGGTGCGCGAAGTCTTCGAGCGCGCGGCGCCGGATTGGACCGTCAACGCGCGGACGATGGGCGAGTGGAGCGACGTGCTGCTGGTGCGGCCGGCGTGACGCGGTGGGCCGGCGACGGCCGGCCCCGGCGACGCCCGCACCCTCAGAAAAGCACGCGGGCGGCGCGTTGTTCGTCGCCAAGTTTGGCGAGAAACTCGGCGCGCGGAATCTCATGCGCGCCGAGCAGCGCGAAGTGCGGCGTGAGCTGCTGGAGGTCGATCCACGCGGCGCCGCGGGCGGCGAGGTGTTCGACGAGGTGGAGCACGCAGAGCTTCGAGCCGTCGTCGATGCGCGTGAACATGCTCTCGCCGGCGAACACGCCGCCGGCGGTGACGCCGTAGAGGCCGGCGACGAGGGCGTCGTCGAGCCAGGCTTCGATGCTGTGGGCGTGGCCGCGGCGATGGAGATCGATGTAGGCGGCGACGAGCGCGGGGGTGATCCACGTGCCGCGTTGGCCGGGGCGCGGGGCGGCGGCGCAGGCGCGGATGACGCGGTCGAAGGCGAGGTCGGCGGTGAAGCGGAGCGCGGCGAGTTTGCGGCGGGATTTGCGCAGGTTCTTCGGGACGTGGAGCGCGGCGAACTCGAGAATCGCGCGCCGCGGCGGGCAGACCCACGGAATCGGCGCGCGGTCGTCGGAGTCGGGCCACGGAAAAATGCCGTGCCGGTAGGCGGAGACGAGGCGATCGGCGTCGATGCGACGGTCGAGCGCGACGAGGCCGTAGTCGTCGTCGGGGTCGGGCGGGAGCCATTTCCATTCCGTGGGCATGGGGACGGGCGCGAGCGTGGTCGGCGGGCGCGCGGCGTCGAGGCTGCGCCGGCGGGCGGGGCGGGCGGCGGAAGGGCGGGCGGGCGGGAG
>JBILLY010000117.1:0-9529 GCA_044375835.1 Opitutaceae bacterium | reverse complement strand
TTCCCCGGGTGCCGGAGAATGGCTTGCCTGCACCGGTCGAGCGGCCATTCCCTGCGGCTTCTCCGCCCCGATGATCCCCGCCGCCGAAAACTCCGACGATGCCAAGCTGCTCCGGGCGGCGGCACAGGGGGACGAGACGGCGTTTGCGGCGCTCTACGACCGGCTGGCGCGGCCGGTGTTCGCGCTGGTCGTGCGGATCATCGGTTCGCGCGCGGAGGCGGAGGAGGTGTTGCAGGAGGCGTTTGTGCAGGTGTGGGAGCGCGCGCCGGATTTCCGGGCGGAGTTGGGGACGGCGTTTTGCTGGGTGGTGACGATCGCGCGGCGCAAGGCGATCGACCGCCTGCGCGCGAACTCGCGGCACCTGCACCGCATCGCGCAGGCGGCGGCGCTGGACGAGCGCGACGATCTCATGGGACCGGCGGGCGCGGCGGAATTGGCCTCCGACGAACGCAGCCGGGCCGTGCACGCGGCGCTGGCGAAGCTCGGGGCGCCGGAGCGCCACGCCATCGCGCTGGCCTTCTTCGACGGGCTCACGCACGAGGAGATCGCGACGGCGCTCGGCACGCCGGTGGGCACGATCAAGGCGCGGATCCGGCGCGGAATGTTGAAACTCAAGCCGGTGTTGAAACGACTGCACCACGACGGGAGCGAATAACCCTGCCATGAACGCGAAGAACAAACTCTCCGGCTCGAAACCGTCGCGCACCCGGACCGACGGGGCGGGGACCGATCCGTTCGGTGCGGACGCCGGCGCGTTGGCGTGGGCGGCGCCCGACGCGGGCGCGCCGTCGGCGGCGGTGAAGGCGGGCGTGCTCGCGCGCATCCGGGCGGTCGGCAGGCGCGGCGCGGCGGCGCCCGCGGGCTGGCGGTTCGAGTCGGCCGACGCCGCGGCGCCCGGCTGGCGGACGACGAAGGCTCCCGGCGTGCGTTTCAAGACGCTCTCGGTGGATGAGCGGCGGGACACGGTGATGCTGCTCGTGGAGATCGCGCCGGGGGCGAAGTTTCCCGACCACTTGCACGATGCCGGCGGCGACGAAGGCATCGTGCTCAGCGGAGACGTGGTCAACGGCGGGCGGTTGATGCACGCGGGCGACTACTACCACGCGGCGGAAGGCACGGCGCACACGGACATCGTGAGTCCGAGCGGCTGCACGGCCATGGTCAGTCTCACGCACCGCGCGTGGCAGCGATGGAAGGCGGCGCTCGCATGACGCGCGCGGGGAGCGGGGCGCGCCGGTGGTGGCGGCGGGTGCTGGCGGGTCTGGTCTTGGCGGTGCTGGCGGGCGCGTTGCGCGCGCACGATCCGGGCATCAGCACGGCGCAGGGCGAACTGAAAGGCGGGCTGCTCGTGCTGATCACGGGCTTCGCGCCGTCGGATGCGGGCCACTTGCTCCCGCCGAGCGTGCCGCGGGAAGAGCAGTGGGGGCCGGCGGAATTCGAGGCGGCGAAGACGGAGCTGCAGGTGCTCGCGCCGCTGCTCTGGGAGATCAAGGCCGACGGTCGGCTGGTCGCGCCGCAGGAGACGGGCGTGGAACTGCTGCCCGGGGACAACATGAGTTTCCGCGGCGTGTATCCGGTGCCGGCGAAGGCGGGAAAACTCGTGCTGCGCGCGACGCGCGTGGCGGTGCTGCCCGCGGGGCACCGGCAGTTTGTGATCGTGATGGACGAGCGCGGTTCGACGCTGGTGAAGAAGCTGCTGAGCGCGACGGACGCGGAAATCGAGCTGGCGCTCACGGCGGCGGATGCGGCCGGAGCGAGGCCGCCGGCGCCGGCGGCGGAGGAGCTGCCCACGGCGCTGGGATTTGTCCGACTCGGCGTGGAGCATATCTGGACGGGCTACGACCACCTGCTGTTTCTCTTCGCGTTGCTGGTGGTGTGCCGGACCTTCCGCTCGATCGTGGGGATCATCACGTGTTTCACGCTGGCGCATTCGCTGACGCTGGCGCTGGCGACGCTGAATCTGGTGAATCTGCCGGCGCGGCTGGTGGAGCCGTTGATCGCGGCGTCGATCGTGTATGTGGGCGTGGAGAATCTGCTGCGCAAGGGCGAGGAGCCGCGGGGACGCTGGGCGCTGACCTTCGGCTTCGGGCTGATCCACGGCTTCGGCTTCGCGAGCGTGTTGCGCGACCTCGGCGTGGGCGGGGCGGGCGGCGGGCTGGCGCTGCCGCTGTTTACTTTCAACCTCGGCGTGGAGCTCGGGCAGGTGGTGATCGCGGCGGCGGTGCTGCCGATCGTGTGGCGGTTGCGGAAGAGCGAAAAATTTGTCGCGCGCGGAGTGCCGGCGATGTCGGCCGCGGTGGCGCTGGCGGGGCTGTATTGGCTGTTGGAGCGCACGGTGTTTGCCTGAGCCGGCGAGTGCTCCGGCGAGAGCGGCGCGCAGAGGTTTGGGCGTTGAGCCGGAGCGGCCGGCTCAACGGAGGGCGGGCGGTCGCGTCGGAGCGGAGGGGGAGGCGCCTACGCCGCCGACGAAAAAGCGGATGCAGGAGATTTCCGGATTAGTTTTCCGAGCGCTGCATCCCGTTTGCGGCACGAGGCGAAAGACCGGCGATGTTGTCGTTGTCGTCGCGCCTCTGGTCCCTGCTTGCTGCCCTAGGGTTGGCCGGCGTCTCCCTTTTCGGCGCCGAGTCGATCGAGCGCGCGATCGCGCTCACGCCGCCGGCGGGCGCGACGGCGGAGGATGAGGAGATCCGGCGCGGGCAGACGCGCGCGGGGGCGCCCGGGGCGGGGCCGGAAGCGTGGGAGCGCCTCGGCTGGGCCTACGTGGCGAAAGCGCGGCGAACGCTCGATGCGGGCTACTGGAAACTCGCGGAGACGACGGCGGCCGCGGGGCTGACGGAGCACGCGGGGGCGCCGGCGCTGCGGCTGCTGCGCGGGCACGCGCTGCACAATCTCCATCGCTTCGCGGCGGCGGAGACGATCGCGGCCGGACTGGCGGGCGAGCGCGGGGCGCCGGAGGATTTCGCGCTGCTGAGCGACGTGCGGCTCGAACTCGGGCGCACGGCGGAGGCGATCGCGGCACTGGAGCGGTTCGCGGCGGTGCGGCCCGGCGTCGAGGCGCTGAGCCGGATCGCGCAGGTGCGGTGGCTGAAGGGCGATCTGCGCGGCGCGATCGCCGCGCTCGAAGAGGCGGTGCGGGCGGCGGATCCGCGCGCGGCCGAGACGCAGGCGTGGTTGGCGGCGCGGCTGTCGGGCCTGCACCTGCAGGCCGGCGACACCGGGGCGGCGCTGCGGCTGGCGGAGCGGGCGAAGGCGCGGCTGGACGATTTTGCGCCGGCGCGGCTGGCGCTCGGGCGGGCGCGGCTCGCGCGGGGCGAGACGGAGGCGGCGCTGACGGAGCTGCGGCGGGCGGCGGCGCTGAATCCGTTGCCCGAATACCGCTGGTGGCTGGCGGACGCGCTGCGCGCGGCGGGCCGCGGCGACGAGGCGGCGGCGGAGGAGGCGGCGATCGGGCGGCGCGGGGCGGGCGACGATCCGCGGACGCTGGCGCTGTTTCTCGCGACGCGCGGGACGGACGCGACGCGCGCGGTCGCGCTGGCGCGGGCGGAGCTGCGGGAGCGCGGCGACGTGTTCACGCACGACGCGCTGGCGTGGGCGCTGCACGCCGCGGGCGACACGGCGGGAGCGGATGCCGCGATGCGGACGGCGCTGCGCGAAGGCACGGTCGACGCGCGGCTGGCGCTGCACGCGGGCGAGATCGCGGCGGCGGCCGGGCGCGGGGCGGAGGCGGCGGAGCAATTCCGGCGGGCGGAGGCAGCGGCGGGGACGCTGTTGCCCTCGGAACGGGCGCGGCTGGCGGCGGCGAAGGAACGGGTGCGCGCGGGGGCCGCGACGACGGCGGCGGCGCGGTGAGCGACGGAATTTTTCCTATGGATACAAAACAACGGTTCATCTCCGCGGTGCTGGCGACGGCACTCGCGTTCAACCTCGGGCCCGCGGGCTTGTCCCTGCGGGCCTCCAGCCACATGGACGCGCCGCTCGTGACGCTCGATCCGGCGGCCAACACGACGGACGTCTACGCGTTCGTCGTGCAGCGCGGCGGGCAGAAGTTTCTCGAAGTGGCGCTCGGCGTCTACCCGCACGAGGAGCCGGGCATCGGGCCCAACAAATACAACTTCGACGACAACGTGCTCTACCAGATCTTCCTCTCGCGCGGGGCCGATCTCGCGACGGGCGCGGATTCGGTGGCGTATCAATTCAAGTTCACGACGGCCTACAAGACGCAGGACTCGATCCTCCAGTCGTATGTCGGGGTGGTGAACGCCAACGGCGACGCGAGCCAGAACCTGACGCAGACCTACACGGTCACCAAGGTGGTCGGCACGACGAGCACGGTGCTCGGCACGGGCACGGTGCCGCCCAACAACCAGGGGGTGGCGACGCCGAAATACAACCAGGGCGGCGACGGCAACAACCCGGCGCGCGACGGCGCGGCGGACGCGGGCCAACTCGACGACTACACCGCGGGCGGGATCGCGTCGTTGGGCGGCGGATACCGGGCCTTCGCGGGCCAGCGCGAGGACGGTTTCTACGGCGACATCAACGCGATCTTCGACCTGCTGGCGCTGCGCAGCGGCGCGGGCAACTCGTTCGACAGCCAGGGCGGCTACAATATGCACGCGATCGTGCTGGAGATCCCGCTGTCCGACATCGGCGGCGACCAGCAGGTCGTGGGCGTCTACGCGACGACGAGCCGGCGCGCGACCTCGGTGCTCACCGACGGCGCGGGTTCGGCGGGCACGACCAACACGGGCGCATGGGTGCAGGTCGGCCGACAGGGCAACCCGCTGTTCGCGGAGGCCTTCATCGCGATCAAGGACAAGGATCTCTACAACCGCACGAAGCCGACGAGCGACGCGGCGCTGTTCAAAAAATACGCCGACAGTCCGGAACTCGGGGCGCTGATCAACGCGCTGGTGTTGAAAGGCAACGTGGCGCCGACGACGAACCGCGCGGACTTGGCGGCGATTTTTATCCCCGACCTGATCAAGGTGGATCTCTCGACGGCGGGCGCGCGGCGCGCGGGCGGCGGCGCGACGCACCCGACGGTGCCGGATGACACCGGTTTTTCGCGGATGAGCATCTTCGGCGGCGACGTGCTGGAAAGTCCGCTCGCGGGGCATCCGTTCCGTCTGCCGGGCAGCGCGATCGGCGCGGATGCGAGCAAGAACTACGTGCCGGGCGGCTGGCCCAACGGCCGGCGTTTCGGCGACGACGTGGTGGACATCGGGGTGACGGCGATCATCAGCGATCTGCGCGCGCTGCCGCTGGTGATCCGTTCGGCGGACGGGATCGACAACGTGAACGGCAACGATGCGGTCTACAGCAAGGTGTTCCCCTACGCGGGGACGCCGCACAACGGCCGCAACTACGCGCGCAACGTGCGGGCGCCGTTCTCGCCGCTCTTGAACATCTCGGCGCGCGGCGTGGCCGGGGCCGGCGCGAACGCGCTGATCGGCGGCTTCGTGATCCGCGGCGCCCAGCCGGTGCAGGTGCTGGTGCGGGCGCAGGGTGCGTCGCTGGCGAATTTCGGTGTGACCGGGCAATTGGCCGACACCGTGCTCGACCTGTATCGCGGGCAGACGCTGGTGCAGACCAACGACGATTGGCGGACGCCGGCGCAAGGCGCGGCGACCGCGGCGGCGATCACGGCGACGGGCATGGCGCCGGCGGCCGACAGCGAATCGGCGATGCTGGTGACGCTCGAGCCGGGGGCCTACACGACGATCGTGCGCGGCAAGAACGGCGCGACGGGCGTGGCGATCGTGGAGGCGTTTCTGACGCGCTGAGGACGGTCCCGAGGACCAATAAAAAGGCCCGCCGCAGTCGGCGGGCCTTTTTCGTTTGGAAACGGGCGCGGGCGCGGAACGGTCAGGAGAAGAGATCGGTCGCGGTGCGGCCGAGGAAGTCTTCCATGTAGGCGGTGGTGGCCTTGCCCTCGATGAACACGGGGTCGGCCATGATCGCGCGGTGGAGCGGGATGGTGGTCTTGATGCCGCGGATGAGGTATTCGCTGAGAGCGCGGTAGGCCCGCTCGAGGGCGACTTTGCGGGTGGAACCGAAGCAGATCAGCTTCCCGATCATGGAGTCGTAATACGGCGGGATGGTGTAGCCGCTGTAGGCGTGGGAATCGACGCGCACGCCGTGGCCGCCGGGGGCGTAGTAGAGGCCGATGGTGCCGGGGGACGGGGCGAAGTTGCGGGCCGGGTCTTCGGCGTTGATGCGGCACTCGATGGCGTGCTTCTCGAATTTGATGTCGCCCTGGTCGAACTCGAGTTTCTCGCCGTTGGCCACGCGGATCTGCTGCTTGATCAGGTCGATGCCGGTGACCTCTTCGGTCACGGGGTGTTCGACCTGGATGCGCGTGTTCATCTCGATGAAGTAATAGTTCCCTTTGGCATCGACGAGGAACTCGATGGTGCCGGCGTTCTCGTAGGCGGCGGCTTCGGCGGCCTTGATGGCGGCCTTGCCCATCTTCTTGCGGAGGTCGGGCGTGAGAAAGGGAGAAGGCGACTCCTCGATGAGCTTCTGGTGGCGGCGCTGGACGGAGCAATCGCGCTCGCCGAGGTGCAGGGTCTTGCCGTGGGAGTCGGCGAGGATCTGGAACTCGATGTGGCGGGGCTTCTCGATGTATTTCTCGATGTAGACCGCGCCGTTGCCGAAGGCCTTTTCCGCTTCGCCGCGGGCGACGTGGTATTCCTTGGCGAAGGAGACGTCGTTGTGGGCGATGCGCATGCCGCGACCGCCGCCGCCGGCGACGGCCTTGATGATGACCGGGTAGCCGATCTTGCGGGCGACCTTGACGGCCTCGGTCTCGCTCTCGACCGGTCCATCGGAGCCGGGGACGATGGGGACGCCGGCCTTGCGGACGGTGTCCTTGGCGATCGACTTGTCGCCCATCATCTTGATCGACTTAGATTTGGGGCCGATGAACTTGATGTTACAGGACTCGCATTGCTCGGCGAACTTGGCGTTTTCCGAGAGGAAGCCGTAGCCGGGATGGATGGCGTCGACATCGGCGATCTCGGCCGCGCTGATGATGCGGTCGGCGCGGAGGTAGCTGTCGGCGCTCTTGGGGCCGCCGATGCAGATGGCCTCATCGGCGAGTTGGACGTGGAGAGACTGGACGTCGGCCTCCGAGTAGACCGCGAGCGTCTTGATGCCCAGTTCGCGGCAAGCGCGGACGATGCGGAGGGCGATTTCGCCGCGGTTGGCGATGAGGACTTTTTGGATCATGGACGGTGACGGAGGAGCTGAGAGCTGAGAGGCTGGTGCGGAGAGCCGGGGCAGGGAGCCAAGGGACTGGAGCCGAACGGCGACCTGGCCGAGCGGGCGTCCGGCTCCGGGCTCTGGACTCTCAGCTCTCCGCTTTCGGCACGTGGAGATCAGCCCTGCTTTACCTTGAACAGGCGCTGGCCGTATTCGACGGGCTGGCCGTTTTCGACCAGGACCTCGACGACGGTGCCCTTGGTCTCGGCCTGGATCTCGTTCATGATCTTCATGGCCTCGATGATGCAGACCACGGAGTTTTCGGCGACCTTGGTGCCGACATCGGAGAAAGGCTTACTTTCCGGCGAGGCGGCGCGGTAGAACGTGCCGACCATCGGAGATTTCACATAGGTGACGCCGGTTTCTTCCTTGGGTGCGGCGGGCGCGACGTTGACCGCGGCGGGGGCGGCGGCGACCGGGATGGGCGGGGTCGTGTCGACCGGGAGGAACGGCGGGTTGGAGCCGCGACCGCCGCTGACGACTGGAATCCCCGTGGGTCCCCGACGAATCTTGAGCTTAAAACCTTCTTCCTCGACCGCGAACTCCGTGAGCTCCGAGCGCTTCATGAGTTCGATGATAAGTTTGATCTGTTTGAGGTCCAAAGGATGCCTTGGTTGCGAGTTGAGCGGGACTGGGACGTTAGTTCGATTTGGAGGTCGGCCGTTCAAAAGTAATGTGCAGGGTCGATCAACCCCGGATTTTCCAACCGCCGAATCATGAAGCGTGATTTGGGGTGAAAACGGCCTGAATTGGCCGAAAAGCGCCGAAAAATGGCCCGATAATCGCGAAAACCCCCGTCCGACGGCGAGGGTGTGGGCCGCGATTTCACGCAAGTTCGGGGTGTTTATCTCCCCTGAATTTGCGCAAAAATGGGCGGTTTTCCTGTTTTTGAGCGAGGTGCCGCGGGTGGCGGGACGGGGCTCGGGACCTAGCGAGCGGAGGCCAAAAAGCGCGATTTCGGGCTGAAAATCGGGTCGCGGAGCGGCCGGCGATCAGCGCCAGAGGGGCACCAAGTCCGATTTCCGCACCCACCCGGTCTGGCCGTTTTCGAAGGTCAACTGGGTCCAATTGAGGAAATCTTTGGTGGCGAGGCCGAGCGATCCGCTGACCAATGGGGCGGTCTTTTGGGTGGTGTCGGCTTCGGTCGGGATGGAGTAAAGGGTGGACGGGCGGCCGATCACCACGGCCTCCGGGCGGGCGGTGAGGCCGAACGCGTGGAGGCTGCCCAAGGCGCTGCCGGACGTCGCCAGGGAGAGGAAAACGAGGATGCCGGACAGCCAGGCCAGGGCCGAGCGGCGGGTGCCGTAGGCGTTGAGGAGCAGGAGAGCGAGGCTGAGGGCGACGGCCCAAGCGGATCCGATCAGGGCGAGCTGCCAGGTGGCCGGATTGGCGAGGCGAGCGAGGCTTTGGAGGACGGTTGGCTGGCCGAAACCGGCCAACGGAGCGGGGGCCGAGCCGGCTTTGTCGGCCAGAATCGCGAAATTCCAGCGGGTGGCGGCGTCGGACGGATTCTGCACAAAGGCGGCGGCGGCGTGGGCGGCGGCTTCGCCGGGGCGGTCTTGCTGGGCGAGGGCGAGGGAGAGGTTGTGGCGGGCGATCCAGTCGGTCGGGGCGGCGGCGAGGCGTTGGCGGAAGGCTTTTTCGGCGCCGGCGAAGTCGGCTTTGCGGTAGGCGGCGAGGCCGTCGAGGTCGGCGGCGTGCAGCCACGTAACGGTGGCAAAGCCGGCGATCGCCACGGCGGCGGCGAAGGGCATGAGGTTTTGGGGCAAGAAGAGCCGGAAAGGGCGGAAACCGGGGACGGTTTTGACGGCCAAGGCGGCCTCGGCGCGGGCAGACCAGTCGGACGGCAGGTCGGCGTTGGCGCCGTAGAGGGCGCGTTCGCTTTCGGCCCAAAGCGTGGACCAGGCCGTGTCGCGGAGCTGGCCGGCGGAGGGGGCGGCGGCGGTGAGTTGCCAGAGGACGGCGGTGTCGCGCTGCCAAGCGAGGAGGAGGACGGGGCGGTCGGCGGCAGGGGCGGAGCGGAGGCGCTCGATGCCGGCGAGCAGGCGGGCGCGGGCGTCGCGGCGCGGGCGAAGGGGGTCGGTCGCGCGGGCGCGGCGGAGGGCGAGGACGAGCCAGAGGCCGAGGACGAGAGGGATGGGAGCGAGGGACCAGACCCAGACCTGGCGGGGGGCGAGCGGGGCGCGGACGGCGGCGCTGCCGGCGAGGGGGTCGCGCGGGATGGCGTTGGGGGTCGGGGCGGGGTTGGCGGGTTTGGTGGGTT